>JAYTVG010000001.1:0-9370 GCA_043744135.1 Deltaproteobacteria bacterium
AACATCTTGCCCGTGCACATGCTGGGCATGAACGAGGCAGGCGATCCGCTCATCGTGATGAAGCGCATCGAAGGCGACAACTGGCGCGATCTCATCCGCAAAGGGGCGCCACTGAAGCGCCACCTCGGCGTGTTGATGGATGTGTGCCGCGCCGTGCACTTCGCGCACTCCAAAGGCGTGATGCATCGAGACATCAAGCCGGCGAACGTCATGGTGGGTCCGTTTGGCGAAGTGGTGCTGCTCGATTGGGGCATTGCAGTCGCGTTTGGTGCGCGATGTCCGCCCGACCTGCCCCATGTCCGCGATGTCGCAGGGGCCACCGGCACCCCTCACTATATGGCGCCCGAGATGGTGTTGCCGACCAGACCGTTGACCCCCGCGTGCGACATCTTCCTGCTGGGCGCCACGCTGCACGAGGTGCTGAGCGGCCGACCGCCACACGGCGGGCAATCGATCGAAGAGACGTTGTACGCGGCGCACCTGTCCAGCGGCGTCGACCTCGCGGGCGATTACCCAGAAGAGCTCGTCGCCATCTGCGAAAAAGCGATGGCCCGTGAACCGCGCGATCGATTCGCCAGCGCTGAAGCATTGCGCGTCGCACTCGCAGCATTTTTAGAGCGGGGCACCGCACGCGACCTCGTATGCGATGGCGAGGCGAGCTTTGCGCGGCTGGTGGCGGTCATTGACGACGACATCGCGCTACAGCGCGCGTTCGCTGAATGCCGCTTCGCGTTCACGCACGCGCTGCGGATGTGGCCTGACTCCTCGCGCGCCAAAGACGGCTTGACGCGGGCGGTGACCTGGATGGTGACGCGCGAGTTGCAGTTTGGCCGGGTCCATTCCGCTGAATTGCTCATCGCCGAGATCTCAACCGTTGCTCCCGTGCCGATCGGCCTCGCTGACGCGGTGTTACAGCTCAAGCAGGCCGAGGACCGCACGCGTGGCGAACTGAATCGGTTGCAATCCTTGGAGCGCGACCTCGACAACGACCCGTCGCGGCGCGCGCAGGCCGCATTCGTCATCGGCGCGGCGATCGCGTGTCTGTTGACGATGACCGCGCTGCAGGTGTTGGCGATGCGCGGCTCGTTCATCGCGACGCCGCGGCTGTTCGCGTTGTTCAGCGCGGGCTTCATCCCCGCGCAGCTGTTGGTCAACCGGCTGTTGCCGACGTTGACAAAGACGGTCGCCAGCCGCGCGATGGCCAAAAACGCCGTCGCGTGCGTGTGTGCTGCTGCGCTCACCTACCTCGGTGGCGACGCCCTTCACCTGCCGCTGTCGACGCTGATGGCGTTTGCGGCGCTGCCCGTTGCGCTCACCGCGTGTGGTTTCGCGCTCGCTGACCGACGGCTGTGGGGCGCGGCCGCGCTCGCGGCGCTGCAGTTCCCCGCGCTTATCGCGATGCCCGACTACGCGTTTGGCATCACCGGCGTGGCGTCGTTTTTGATGCTCAGTTGGTTCGCGTGGGTGTGGCGTCGGCCGGTCGGCACGTCAGCGCCTGCTGTGTCGTTCACCGCCGCCCCGCGGTGATCGGCGGCCGTTCACAAACTCAGCGCACGGCACGCACGCCATCAAGGTGACAAGCCATCCGGTCCGACGACAGCGTCGACGGGGCCGGCGTCGAGCGCTTGTGGCCCTGCATCAACGACGCCACTGGAGGCTTCGGGAGTGACTGCTTGCAGGGTGACGCGCGACGCAGTCACTTCGGTCACCTCCAAAACCATCGCAGTATCGGTTTGCAGCGCGTGCCCCTGCAAACGGTCCGCCAGCGTTGTGCTGTCTGAGGCCACAAGCACCAACACACTGCGGTTTGCGGCGAACAGCTCGACACGCGCGCCATCAAACATTTGAGCGAGCGCGCGCACGGCCAAAAAGCGCGGCACGCCGAGCACGACGAGCTCGATGCGGTGCGGGCCGGTATCGACAGCGATCGAGGGCGGTGGCGCGTCGACAGTTTCGACGACGTTTGGGGGGTCGCCAGCATCGTCGACCGCTTGCGGCGCGTGTTCGATCAGTCGAGCAGCAACCCCCGCGCCCACAACTGCTGCGACCAACGCGGCAGCGAGCAACGCCGGCTTGCGAGCGCTCTGCGGCGCGGAGCTGGGCACTGCGGTGTGCGGCGTGCGCAACGTCGGCGTGACCACCGGCGCAGCCACGGGCGCGCGCAGCCCTATCACGGTGGGGGCGTCGTGCGCGGCGCGCTGTGAGCCTGAGTGCGGCAGCGCGCGCACGGCCGCCAACACCGCGAGGGCGCTTGCGGGGCGTTCGTGCGGATCGCGCTTGAGCAACGACGCGAGCAGAGGCGACAGCGCCGTCGGCACGTCGCTGCCGCCTGCCAGTGCCAGGGCGAGCGGTGGCGCGTCGCTGTTGAGCTGGCGCACCAACATCTTCATCGGCGTCGCGGCCGCGAATGGGTGCTCGCCCGCCAGCAACTCCCACCACAACACGCCCAGCGCATACAGGTCTTGGCGCGGGTGCTCTGGTTCGCCTTGCGCTTGCTCTGGTGCGGCGTAGCCCGGTGTTCCGACGAAGCCGCCCGCTTGCGTGATGTTGTCGACGCCGGCTTGCGCTTGCACGTTTGCGTCGTGGGACTTCGCCAAGCCGAAGTCGAGCACCTTGGCAGCGGCGGCGCCGGGTGCCTGTCCGGTGTGCGGGATCATGATGTTTTCGGGCTTGAGGTCCCGGTGCACGAGTCCGGCGGCGTGGGCGGCGGCCAGCGCCGACAAAACGGCTTCGATGATCGGCAACGTCTGTGTGAGTGTCAGGTGCCGCTTGCGCCGCAAATGCTCGCGCAGCGTCTCCCCCGACACGAGCTCCATCGCCAAAAACCACGCGCCGTCCGTCGTCACGCCGTAGTCAAACACGGTCACGATGCACGGATGCGCGAGCATGCTGACGGCTTTGGCCTCGCGCGCAAAACGTTTGTGCATGACGGGATCCGCCGCGACCTCCCTGCGAATCAACTTCAGCGCCACAGCACGCGAAAGCGGCTGCTGCAGCGCTTCGTACACCACGCCCATGCCGCCACCCGCGAGCCGACGCGTAATGGTGTAGCGCTGCGCGATGGTGGTGCCGATGAGGGGGTCGGGCCCATCGGGGACGGTGAAGCTCACAGACGTCACCATAGCGTGAGTGTGCGGCACGCCACGCATCAATCGCGCGCGTTCACCGCAGACGCTCGTTGCTCAGCGCGTGATGTTGGTCGCGCGTCACGTCCAGCGCCGACGCGATGTCGTTTGCTCAGTTTGACAGCTCACGAAACATACAACCGCACCGTACGCGTATCCCTGCCGTCGACGCCGCGTACGGTTGGCACCGTAACGGTATCAAACTGCGTCGCGGCACCTGCGTCAAAAAACGGCCGACCGCTGTCGGCGAGCACCACCCGCGCCGCTTGCTGCCAATGGCGAACGGCCCACTGAAATCCCGCGGCCTGGGTCGCGCGAGACACGAGGTCGGCACACACCACGACGTCGGCGGCGATGGCGTGGGGATCGGCTAACGCGTCGTGCTGCGTCACCTTCACGCCAACGCCGTGGCGGGCACACAGCTCCGCTGCAGCCACGCAGGCGTTGGTGTCAACGTCGTATGCGTGCACCTCGCGCGCGCCAGCCATCAACGCCGCGCAGGCCACCACGCCCACGCCGCAGCCGATGTCCGCCACGCGCGCCGCTTTGACGTCGATGCGGCCGTCGAGCATCGCGCGCGCAACGGCTAGGCTCGCGGGCCACGGGATTGCGAAGTAGGGCACCGGCTGGGGACACTGCGCAGCGTGCTCGAGCGCCTGCCACAACTGCACCTCGTCATCGGCGTGCCACGCACTGATCTCAGGCACGAGTGCGCACGGGCGCCAGGTGGTGTGAGCGTCTAACAGCGCCACCACCCGTTGAGCGTCGCTATTGGCGCCGGTTGTGTGCAGTGGCTCTGTCATGCCACGACACCTTGCGGGGTTGTCGCATGCTGCGCAAGGCGGGCTACGCCAGGCCCCGCCGCGGTGTTTTACCAAACGTTGACGCACGACGCTGCGCCTCGTCGGTTAGCTTGGCTTACGGGAGCAATCATGGTGTTAGGCGCGATGGTGATGACTTTGTTGCTCGCGGGTGTCGACGTCACCGGCGTCGCGGTACCGCCGGCGCTGGCGCCGTGGGTGCCGTTTTTGCTCGACGACGCTCCCGACAGCGACTGTCCCCGCGACAGCGCGGCTGCGGCGCCACAGTGCTTGTGGCCGGGCGTGCTGACGCTGCGCACGTCGGCGTCCGGTGCGGCAATGAGCGTCACGGTCATCAACAAAAGTGCGCTGGCCAAAGCGCTGACCTTGCCGGGAGCCGCGGCGCGCTGGCCAAGCACCTTGACCGTCGACGGCAAAGCCGCGCTCATCGTTGACAACGGCGGCGCGCCAACGGTGTTTGTGTCCCCCGGTGAGCACGCGATCGCAGGCCGCATCGACTGGTCCATCATGCCCGAAGCGCTGGCCGTGCCCGCGCTGTACGCCGTGCTCGCGCTGTACCGCGACGGCACGCTGGTCCGTGCGCCACAACGCGACGTCAGCTCGGTGTTTTTCGACACTGCCGCGCAGCCCGTGACGCAAGAGAGCTCCCTTGAAGTGTCAGTCGTGCGCAAGTTGACCGACGGTGTGCCGCTGCTGATGGAGACACGCGTGTTGTTGACGGTCGCGGGGGATCGGCGCGAGGTCGTCATCCCTGACGTCGTGCTTGATGGCTTCACGGCAATGTCGGTGACTGGCACCCTGCCTGCGCGCTTGGACGGCAACCGCGTGCGCATCCAGGCCGCGGCCGGCTCCCATCTGGTTGTGGTGACAAGCCATCGGCGCGCGCTCGTGTCCGCCCTGGTGTTGCCTGCCGCTGCGGATTCGCACAGCGGCGTCGTCGATGAGGCTTGGGTGTTTGCAGCTGACACGCAACTGCGCACCGCCCACCTTGAAGGCGTCTCTGCGGTGGCGGCTGAACAAACGCGCTTGCCAACAGAGTGGCGCGCGCTGCCCGCCTACCGCGTGCTCGGTGGCGACACCGTCAAGCTTGTCACCGACAAACGCGGCGCTGGCGACGTCATCCCGCAAGTCACGCTCAAGCGCGACGTCTGGATCGACTATGACGGCGTGGGTGCCACCGTGCGCGACACGCTGACGGGGCGCTTGGGGCACGACCGCATCGAGGTCTTGCCTGGGACGCAGCTCGGGCGCGCGGTCGTCGATGGCACCGACGCGTTTTTATCAAGGCTTAGCGCCACGGGCCCGGTCGGCGTCGAGCTGCGCACGAAGGACGTGTCGCTGGTCGCGGACTCGCGGCTGGCGGTGGCGCGGGAGTTCACCGCGGTGCCCTTTGATTTAGATGTGCAAAGCGCCAACATCAATATCAACCTGCCGCCTGGGTACGCGCTGTTGTACGCGCGCGGCGTCGACGCTGCATCGGGTTCGATCGCGGAACGCTTCTCGTTGTTTGAGTGGTTTGTGACGCTGTTGCTGGTGATCGCGGTGGCGCGCGTGTGGGGCCTGGCGTGGGGTGCTGTGACGTTGCTTGCGCTGTTGTTGTCGATGCGTGAAGTCGCGCTGTTTCGGCCGCTGCTCATCGGCGCCTTGGTGCTCGCCGCCGTCACACCTGCGTTGTCGACGACGCGCGTCGCGAAACTGGTGCGGGTGGTGCGCTTCGTCATCGCGATAGCGATGGTCGCGGTGGTGGTGTTCGTCACGATCAGAGACGTCCGCGGTGCGCTTTATCCTGTGCTGTCCAACCACGAAGCCGCCGCGTTTTTGAGCGACGCCGGACTGCTCGAAGTCGCGTCGACCAGCGCGCGCGGCTACGCCAGCAACAGCGCGCCCGCGCAAACCAAGATGAGCAACCAAAAGACGCGCTTTAAGTATGACGAACAAAATCTCACGGACACCAAATCCGTGGTGCAAACGGGGCCCGGCGTGCCGACGTGGCGCTGGGGGACGTCGACGCTGTCGTTTTCGGGACCAGTCGAGCGCAGCCAGACGGTGCAGCTGACGCTGGTGACTCCAAACGCGCGTCGCTTGATCGTGTTGTTGCGGTCGGTGCTGATGATGCTGTTGGTGGCGGCGGCGTTCGCGGTGCCCGCTTCGGTCGCGCGTTTGCGTGCATCGTTTGCGGGCCGGCGTTTCGCGAAGATCGCGCTGTGGTGCGCGCTCGCCCTGGTAACCCGCGCGGGGGCAGCGCGCGCACAACCCGAAAACGCAGCGGTCAACGACAACGATGTCGCGGTCGCACCACCCATCGCGGTTTCATTGTCGCCTGCTCTTGAGGTGCTCAAGGCGCGCTTGCTTGCGCCACCAGTGTGCGCGGCGACGTCGTGTACGGCGCTGCAGCGTGTGACGTTTTCAGTGACAGGCAGCGAGCTTCAGCTGCGCTTTGAGGCACACGCGGTCGCTGCGGGCGTCGTCACTTTGCCAGCGGCGCCGGTTGGTTTCACTATCACGCAGCTGTTCGTCGACGGTGCGTCCGCTGGCGTATTGCGCACCGACAACGCGGCTCTCGCGGTCGCGGTCGCTGTCGGCCGCCACGACATCATCATGCGCGGCACGCTGGATGCGCGCGGCGCGTTCGCATTTTCGTTCCCGATGCTGCCGTCGCTGGCGAACCTGTCCGCAAGCACCGCGTTTACGCTTG
The DNA here is from genome assembly GCA_043744135.1 of Deltaproteobacteria bacterium. Classification (GTDB taxonomy): domain Bacteria; phylum Myxococcota; class UBA727; order UBA727; family VGSZ01; genus JAYTVG01. The sequence continues at coordinate 6,642 of JAYTVG010000001.1, forward strand.
AGGGCGTCAGCGGCGGCCACCCCGACCGCACCGTGCAATTGGTGCGCAACACCAAACAGACGGAGCGCGCCGATGTCAGCACGCGCTTTGACGACAGCAGCACGCTGCCACCGCTCGTCGTCGTCGAACGCACCATCGGCTTGGGCTTGCAGTTCGATGCCCTTACCGATGTGCGGCGCTTGTCTGCGCTTGGCGTGCCGGTCACCGTCACGGTGCCGCTGCTCAATGGCGAGAGTGTCACGAGTGAAAATGTCCGCGCCGAGGGCGGTAGCATCAAAGTGATCATGGGACCGGCTGACAGCAGCGTGACGTTTCGCAGCCGCCTCGCGATCGACACCAGCAAGCCCATTGAACTGGTCGCGATGGATCAGCCAAACGTCGTCGAGGTGTGGCGCGTGGAGCAAAGCCCGCTGTGGCATATGAACGCCGTCGGCATCGCTCCCATCGCTGTCGACGACCCAGTCATGACCATCCGTGAGTTTCGGCCGTTCCCGAAAGAGACACTGAGCCTTCAGCTGCGCAGACCGCTGCCAGTCACTGGGCAGTCCATGACCATCGATAGCGCTGCGCAGGTGCTCAACGTCGGTCAAGCGCAGACCGAGATGACGGTGACGCTTCAGCTGCGCGCCAGCCAAGCGTTACAACACCCGATTGAGCTTCCGCAAAATGCCCGGCTGCAGCGCGTCAGCATTGATGGCCAGATGCAGCCGCTGCGCGACGACCATCACGTGCTGACGTTACCGATAGCACCAGGCGCGCACGAGGTGCAGATCGCAACGATTGTCGACGCGCCGATCACGTTCGCGCTGCGCACCGCGGCCTTCGACGCGCACGCACCCTCGGTGAACACCACGCTCAGTGTGCAGATGCCGACGAATCGCTGGATCTTGTTCGCGGTCGGCGACGGCTACGGGCCGGGTATTTTGTTTTGGAGCTTGATCGCGGTGTTGATCGTGCTCGGGTTTGTCTTAGGTGCGGTGCATCCACGGCTATCGACGCAAGGCCCTGTGCTGTCCAAAACGGCGTGGGTGCTGTTGATGTTAGGCTTGTCGCAAGTCGGCGTGCTCGGCGTTGTCGTCGTCGTTTGGCTGTTGGCGCTGCGTGTACGCGGCGCGCTGAGCGAGGCGACACCGGTGCGCCGTTTTCAGCTAGCGCAGATCGCGTTGGTGCTGTTGACGGCGGCAGCGCTCGTGGTGTTGTCGGACGGCGTGCGCGCGGGCTTGCTTGGGCAACCCGAGATGGCGGTCACCGGCAACGGCTCGTACGGCTCCACGCTGAAGTTCATGGCCGACCGCATGACGTCGCTGTTGCCGAGGGCGACCATTTTAAGCGCGCCGCTTTGGGTGTGGCGCTTGCTGATGTTGGCGTGGGCGCTGTGGCTCGCGGTGTCGTTGTTGCGCTGGCTGCGCGCGGGCTTCGCGGTGTTCGGCGCCTCAGGCATGTGGCGGAGCAAACCGTCGACGAAATGACGCGCGCCGTGGCGCATGGGGTACAAGGTCACCATGAAAGTGCTGGCGCTGTCGATCGTTGTTGTGTGGTCGTCGCTGGCGAGCGGTTGCGCCACCGTGGTCGAGCTCGCACTTGGCGCGGAGCGTGGGCGCGCGAACGTTTCGATGGGCTCAGACGTGCTCGCGGACGGCAGCCGCATGGTGTTTTGGCAACGGCGCCATCGCGCGCCCCGCCCGCTGCACGACACGGTGGTGATGCTGCATGGCTTGGCGGCCAACAAAGATCATTGGACCCGCTTCGCGCAAAACATCCCCGACACGCTCGACGTCATCGCGGTGGATTTGCCCGGCAGCGGCGACAGCAGCAAGGACCTTGCTCAGCGCTACGACGCGGACACCCAAGCCAAGCGACTGCACGCGTTTTTTTTGCAGCAAGGGATCAAACGCTGTCATTTGTTCGGCAACTCGATGGGGGGCCTGATCGCCGCCCACTACGCGATGCTGTACCCCGATGACGTGCTGAGCTTGGTGTTGTTCGCGCCCGCGGGCATCGACGCACCGGTCGCCATCAAACAACCGCTGCCCTCGACCATCAACACCGTCGCCGACTTCGACGCGATGCTCAGCGGCGCCTTCGTGCGTCCGCCGGTGATCCCGGGGGTTTTAAAGACGTACTTCATGGAGCAAATGCGCGAGGGCGCCGCGATGTCGCAAAAGGTGCGCGCAGACTTGGAGGCGTACCCGCAGCCGCTGCAGGATCGCGTGCAGACGCTCAAGCCGCGCACGCTGGTGGTGTGGGGCGATAGCGATCGCATCATTGATCCGAGCGCTGCACCACAGTGGTCGCGCCGACTCACCAGCGGCGACGTCGTCATCATGCGCGACACGGGGCATGCGCCCATGCTGGAGCGGCCGCAAGAAAGCGCCGCGTTGGTGATGGTGTGGCTTAACCGCTATCATTTGGTGCAGCACCACAGTTGACGCGCTCGCTACGATCGGCTGTTTTTGCGATCGGTTTTTTGCGCGTCTAGGTGCGACGCGATGGCATCGAGCACCGTGCGCGCTGCGGCGACTTGCGTGGCGTTCATTTGCCCGAGCGCCACGCGCACCGCTGCCTCCGCCGTCCCGACGTCAATCGCATCCAAATCTTTGCCCGCGCGCGTGAGCGTGAACAGCGCACGGCGCGCATCGTGAGGATCGGTGCGCCGCTCGATAAAGCCGTTGTGCTGCAAGCGCTGAAAGATCCCCGTGAGCGTGCTCGGGTGCAGGCTCAGCGCTCGC
>JAYTVG010000002.1:0-2794 GCA_043744135.1 Deltaproteobacteria bacterium
GCCAACCCACCGTCGATTGCCGTCGTTCACCCAACCCAAGCTCAGTGAATTACTTTGTTCACCTCCCAAGGTCGGTGAATTGCTTTGTTCAGCTCCCAAGGTCGGTGAATTCCAAGCGTCCTGGCCCGAGGCCGATGAATTTGCGCAGCTGTGTTGACACGCGCGAATTTCGATCCATCCTCTGCGCGCGTCTGCTCTTAGACGCAGTCGGTTGGCTGCTCGCGAGCGTCAAACGGCCTTCAAGCAAGATTTGGTTCCGCCAATGGTTGGTGGGCTGGGTTAAGCGCAGTTCTGGGATTCGAAGCACATGTCCGAAAACAAGCTCTACGTTGGCAATCTCTCCTTCAAGACCACAGACGACCAGCTGGCTCAGCTGTTCTCCGCTCACGGCACCGTGGGCCGCGCCTCGATCGTGACCGATCGTGACACCGGCCGTTCACGTGGCTTTGGCTTCGTCGAAATGGGCAGCGAGCAGGAGGCGAAAGCCGCCATCTCCGCTCTCGACGGCCAGATGATCGATGGTCGTACCCTGCAAGTCAACGTGGCGCGTCCCCGTGAAGGCGGCGGCGGCGGCGGCGGTGGCGGCGGCGGTGGCCGTGGCGGCGACCGTGGTGGCCGTGGCGGCAACCGTTGGTAGTGCTGTTGGTCATGGCGACGTGACCACTGCACCGAAAAGAGCCCCGCACTGGGGCTCTTTTTTTTCGTTCGCGATTTTGAACCGTGTCACCTTCACCTTCGGCGTCGAGTCGCGGTACTGCCGAACATGTCAAATGCAGTTGCGCGCGCACTGACGGTGGTGACGTTTTTGTTGCTTAACGTCGCGATGCAGATCGTGTGGATCTGCTTTGCACCCGTGACGCGCGCGACGCAAACGTACTTTGGTGTCGATGAGCTGTCGGTCGGCTGGCTCGCCATGCTGTTCATGTTTGTCTACGTGCCGGTGTCGCTGCCAGCCGCGTGGGCCATCGACGTGCTGGGCTTCAAACGGGCCGTCAGCATCGGCGCGGTGCTGCTCGGCAGCTTCGCGGTGCTGCGCGCGGAGATGACGACGTTTGTCGGCGCTGTCGCGTGCACCGTCGCGCTCGCGATCGCACAGCCGTTTTTGCTCAACGCGTTCACCAAACTCGCGGCGCTGTGGTTCGCGCCGAAACACCGCGCCACCGTGACGGGCGTGGCGTTTTTGGCGACCTTTGTCGGCGTGGCCGTCGGCGAGTCGGTGACGGCGGATTTGGTGTCCGCGTACGGCATGCTCGGCATGCAGCGCTGCTATGGCGGCTTCGCGGCGCTGTGCGCGCTGATGTTCATCGTGCTCGCGCGCAACCCCGCCGGCGCTGGTGGCGACGACGAGCGCGCGCTCGTCACGCAAGGTCTCGTGTCGATGCTCAAGCGCAAAGACATGTGGTTGCTGGCGCTCGCGCTGTTTGTTGGTAACGGTGTCATGAACGGCGTGTCGACGTGGGTGCAAGGCGTGGTGGTCGAGCGCGGCGTGCCAGCCGCCCAAGCCGGCGACCTCGCGGCGTGGATGCTGATCGGCGGGGTGGTCGGCGCGCTCGCGTTGCCTGCGTTGTCGGACCGCTGGCAGCGACGTAAACCGGTGTTGGTGGCGGCGTTCACCCTCGCAATCCCAAGCCTCGCGTGTGTGCCGTTGTCGTCGTCGGTGCTGATGTTAGGGACGGCATTTTTTTGCATCGGCGTGTTCACGATCGGCGCAGCACCGGTGGCGTACCAATACGCGGTCGAGGTGACCTCTCCGACCCCCGTCGGCACCAGTAACGGCGTGCTCGCGCTCGTCGGCCAAGCCTCCGTCATCGTCATTTTCGCGATGGGGGCGTGGAAGGAACACGCGGGCAGCTGGTCGCCACCACTGTGGGCAGCGGTGGGGGCGGTGGCGGTGAGCGCCGTAGCACTGCTGGGCCTGCGCGAGTCGCCGATCGCAGGCGCCAACAAAAACGCCCCCGGGTGAGCGGAGGCGTCGTTTGCTAGCTGATCGCGGGAGCGCCTTGACGCTCTTACGTCAGACCCTTTTGACGCTTGAGCGCCGCCACCACGCGGGGATATTCGATCTCCCACTCAGGCGTGCCTTCACGCAAGTTCTTCAGGCGGTTGCGTGCCTCCTTGTCGAGCTCTTCGTCCACGCCGGTGTACTTTTCAAACACCGAGCGCACAAACAAGCGCAGCGCCTTGTCTTCGGCATACACCTCAGCGATGTTCTTGGACGAAAACAGCGCCTCCAACATTTGGTGGAGCACGAAATCGACGCCGTCGTCGCCGAGCTTAAAGCCGCGCGCTTCCGCGAGACTCTTTTTGACCTGCGAGAAGCGCTCTTGCGAAAAACCGCGGCGCGCCATCGTCTCTTTGGTCTCAGCGATGATGCGCTCTTCTTCGTTCATGTATTCGACCATGACGGCGGCGAGGTCCAACTCGGCTTCGTCCATGCGGCCGTCTTCGACTTCGATCTCGTTTTTCGAGTGCAGCGTCCGAATGACTTCGCGCGCAATTTTCGGGATGATTTTTCGGTACAAACGCATGGCCCACACACCTTCCTGAACAAACTCAGCTGAACAAGACAGCTGAAACAAGCGACCCGAAAACGCAGCGTGGCAGCGCATACACAGCCGCGGCCCTCCGGCTACCGGAGGCCGTGAAGGCTTCTGCGGGAGTGGAGGTTCACGCGGCGCGCCCACTGCATCTGAACACAGTTCAGACCCGCACGCCGATCCTCAAGAACGGCATAATGGTAGCCATCGCCGGCCGCGAGTCAACGCAAAAGCAACAAATTCACTGACCTCGGGAG
>JAYTVG010000003.1:0-9340 GCA_043744135.1 Deltaproteobacteria bacterium
TGACCACAGCGACGCCGTTTGGATAGGCAGGATCGCGCACGTATTCGGCGTAGGCCTCGTCTAACACCACGACGACGTCGTCGGGGATGGCGGCGAGGAACTGATCAAGCTCGCCTTGCGCGAACGCCCGCCCCGTCGGGTTGTTGGGGTTTGCCAAAAACACCAACTTCACGCGCGGGTCATTGGCGGCGCGCGCCATCGCGACCAGGTCGTAGCCGAGATCAGCGGTCAGTGGCACGGCGATTTCGGTTGCGCCTTGCGCGCGTGCGGCGATGCGGTAGGCCACAAAGCTCGGCCACGCCGTCACCATCGCATCGTCGGCAGACACGTCAATCAGCGCGCGCACCAACAGCACGATGAGCTCATTTGTGCCATTGCCGAGCGCAATCATATTGGGCGTGACGTCGTGAAACGCGGCCAATCGCGCGCGCAAGTGAAAGCCGCCGGCGTCAGGATACAGATGTACTTCGGTGGCTGCTTGCGTGAGCGCCGCGCGCGCTTTGGGCGACATGCCCAGGCAGTTTTCGTTCGACGCTAACTTCGCGATGTCGGTGACGCCGTACTCCCGTTGGGTCTCGCTGATCGGTTTGCCGGGCACGTACGCGACCAACGTATCGAGGTGTTTGGCGCCGAGTGGACGGGGGAAACGCACGGACATCACATGCGCTTACCAAGCCCTCCGTGAGGCGTCACGCGCGTTTCACAGCAAAGTGGCGCGCATCTCCTCGACGAGGCGGGGCCCGGCGTCAGGCAAGCGCAACCACCACAGTTCCTTGTTCCACCACGTGATCTGGCGGCGGGCATATTGCCGGGTGCGCACAACCGTTTGCGCGACGGCTTGGGCTTGGGTGACTGCGCCGGCGTTTAGCGCGAGGACTTCATGGATGCCAAAGGTCGCCAGCAGCGCGTGATGCTCAGGCAAGTTTGCGCGCAGCGCGAGCGCCTCCGTCAAAAGGCCACCCGCAAACATCGCATGTGCGCGCGCTTCGATCCGCGCTGTCAACGTCGCCAGCGGTGGCGCCATCAGCCACCAATGCGCGCTGACCCGCGGCGGTCGGGCCAGCAATGCCGCGACATCACGCGCTTGTGGCTGGCCCCCCGCCCGCACAATCTCAAGGCTACGCATGACGCGCGCAGGGTTCAGCAGATCAATGCGCGCAGCCTCAGCCGGGTTTTCAGTGCGTAGCGCGTCGACGAGCGCCGCCAAGCCGTGCACGGCAAATTGGCGTTCGAGCGCGGCACGCATGCCGGGGTCGGTCGGCAACGCATCGCTCAGCCCCAACCGCCACGCCCGCAAGTACATACCGGTACCGCCCACGATGATGGCGAAGCGGCCGCGCGCGTGAATCTCGTTGACGACGTCATCGGCGCGCTCAATGTAGCGCTGGGCCGTCATCACGTCGGTGGGCGCAATGCTTTCAAAGAGATGGTGGGGCACAAGGGCGCGCTGTTGAGACGTCGGTCCCGCGCTACACACTGCCAGGCCCGCGTACAGCTGCCGCGAATCAGCGCAGACAAGTTCGCCATCAATGGCGGTTGCGAGCCCTAGCGCGAACGCAGACTTTCCTGCGGTGGTTGGCCCTGCGACGACGATCGTGCGCGGCCCGCTCACGATATCTGCTCGGGATGAAACCACGCCGCAAGTTGCCAGGGCGTCCATACCCGCACGCACATCGCAAGCTCGTCGTGTGACAACGCCGCAGCGTCAAGCGCGGCGAGCAAGGCTTGAAACGTGGCATCGCTATGCGCGGGCACGGTCGCGTGTTGCGCGAGTCGGGCGCACACAGCAGCGTCGTGCGCGCGGGCGCTTAAGCCGACATCGTCAATGGCGGCGATGGCGTCGATCGTCATGGCGCCGGCATGGCGCCCATTTAAGCCCGCGGGAACGGCCGTCACCAACACATGCCGCGGCCCGAACACGTTCACGCTTAACGACACGCGCGCGAACGCACTTTGCGCTTGTGCTGTGCCGAAGGTGTGCATCTGCGCTGGCGAAAGCTCGACCTGCACGGGGACCAACAGCGCGCGCGGCGCGGGGCGTTGTGGCGCATCGAGCGCGCACGCGTTTGTCAGTCGCGCACGCATCAAACACACCGCTGCGCGATCGAGGGCCACCGCCACCAAGCCGGCGTCCCCGTGCAGCAGCAGCATGCTGTGCGTGGGCGTGCGACCATCACCGAAAGCTCCATCGACACCAGCGTCGTGCGCGACCTCAATGTGTCCGAGCACGCGCATTGACGATAGCGTGCGGGCGCGCAGACTCGCGTCATGACGTCGCGCCGCGGTGCGCACCGGCTGCGCGCTGCTGAAGCGTTCAAGCGCGCTCGCGACCCGCCCGCGATAGGCATCAACTGCCGACGGCGCGAGGCTGCTGGCCTCAGGGTGCGCAGCCGCGCGGTCGCCGACAAGCGGTGGCTGCGCGCTCGGCAAGCCAGCGCCACCGTCGACGTGCGCGAGCGCGCGCGAAAGCGACACCGTCCGCAAGCCCGCAGTAGGGCTGAGCCACGGCGTTTTGCTGAGAAACTCGCTGAGCAAGGCGATGACGTGGCCGCTTACGCGCCGCGCGTCAACGAAACGCACTTCGGCCTTTCGCGGGTGCACGTTGACGTCGACCAGTGCGGGGTCGATCGCGAGATCGAGCGCCACAATGGGTTGGCGGCCGACCTCCAGCAAACTGCGAAACGCGGTGCGCACCGCAGACACTAAGCCGCGATCGCTGACGGGGCGCTTGTTGACGCTGAGGTGCACGCCCGCGAGGTCGCGCCGTGTTTGGGTCGGCGCCACGACGTAACCCGTCAGGGTCAACAGCTCGGAGCTCGCGCGCAACGGAAACAACGCCGGACGCACCTGCGCGCCCAAGCACAACACCGCGCGCTGTACGCGACCCGGATCGTCAAGCGCAGCGTCATGGGGCACTGCTGGGGCATCGAGCACAAGCGCGCCATCATGGTACAAAGAAAACGCCACGGTCGGCTCGCTCAACACGGCATCGCGCACGACGTCATGAACGTGGTCAAGCTCCGTGCGCGTCGCCTTGAGAAACTTCTTGCGCGCGGGCGTGTTGCCAAACAACGCGGTGATCTCAATGCTGGTACCGCGCGCGGCGCCCGCGTCTTTGACGGCGCTGATGCGGCCAAATTCGACGACGACGGCCGTCGCCGCCTGCGCGTTTTCGGTCTTGGTGGTGAGCCGCGCGTGGCAGACCGACGAGATGGCGGCGAGCGCCTCGCCGCGAAAGCCAATCGTGTGCAGCGCGTCGAGTTCACTGGCATCAACAATCTTGCTGGTGGCGTGCCGCGCGAAGCACAGCACCGCGTCGGCAGGGTCCATGCCGCAGCCGTCGTCGGTGACCACGATACGGGTCAGTCCGCCGCCGTCGATGTGCACGGCGATGGCGCGCGCACCTGCGTCGAGTGCGTTTTCTACCAGCTCTTTGACGACGGAGGCCGGCCGCTCGACCACCTCGCCGGCGGCGATTTGGTCGGCGACGGTGGACGCCAGGATGTGAATCACCCCCATCGGTGCACGCGTGTGGGCGGGCTCATCGCAACAGGCCGCGTTTGCGGCAGATGTCGCGCGAGATTTGATACAAGTTCAGCTGCATGCCCGTTTGATGCATGAGCGCACGCAGCCCTACCAACACGCGCAAATAAAACAGCGCTTCTCGTGGTGGGGCGAGCCGCTTGATCGACGGGTGTTGCATCACGAAGTTCATGCTGTCTTGCTGAATCTTCCAACTGCTGAAGTCGGTGACGACGTCATTGAGCAGCGGCGCAAAGATCAGGCTCAGCCACTCGTAGGCAACTTCGGGGTCGACGCCGAGGTCCAAAAAGCCCGCCCGTGTCCAGGTGGTTTGCAGCGCGGACAGATCGTGACGCCATAAGTCGCACAACAGCTGCAGCATGTTGTCCATAAACGCGATCGGATAGTCGCGTACGCAACCGAGGTCCAACACGCCGATGCACGGCACGCGCTGCGTTGACGTCGGCGCATGTTTTGGCCCTGTCAGCACCATGAAGTTGCCGGGATGCGGATCCGCGTGCAGCACCCCGTGCACGTGGATCATCTCCAGATACGCGTTTAGCAAGCGCTGCCCTTGCACAGTTTTGTCCCCGCTGGATGCGTCGGCCAGCCAATCTGTCAGCCGCACGCCCTCAAAGTACTCCATCACCAGCACGTTTTTATGCGTCAACTCATGCAGCGGGATTGGCACGCGCACGCCTTCGACGTCTTTGAGGATCACTTGGAAGCGTTCGAGGTTGTTGGCCTCGTTGACATAGTCGCTTTCCGCCATGACGACCGCGCGCACCTCCTCAAGGTAGCCGTCGACGCGCTCTTTGGGCACCGTGGCGCGCGCGATGTTCAGCAGCGTGCCAAAGTTATTGATGTCGCTGCCGATGGTGTCAGCGATGCCAGGGTACTGCACCTTGACGGCAACGCGCACGCCGGCCGTCGTGGTGGCGACGTGCACCTGGCCGATGCTCGCGGCGCCGATGGCCGTTTCGCTGAATGACGAAAATACCTCTTCAAGCGGGCAGCCGTACGTGGACTGCAACACCGCGCGCACAGTTTCAAAAGCCATCGGCGGCGCAGAGTGTTGCAGTTGCGACAGCTGCTCAACCATCTCTTTAGGCAGCAGCTCAGGGTCGGTCGCGAGCATTTGGCCGATCTTCATGGCACCGCCCTTGAGCTCGCCCAGCGCGCGCGTGACCTCGACTGCGGTCTTGAGGTTGGCGCGATGTTCCCCCGCGATCGCTTGCTCTTTTGAGCCAAACGCGCCGACAACTTTTTGCGACAGATGCCGCGCGGCAGCACTCGCACCCAAACCGGTGAGGCGCGCGAACCGCGCGAACCGGTTGTTGGTGGGCGGCGTGTGCGCCGGTGGCGCCGCAGCAGGTGGCAGCGACCCCGGCGCCGCGGGCGTGTTTTTCGGGGTGTCCTTGGGCATCGATGCATACGCTAACGTTTCGCAGGCGAACCCCCAAGCGGCATCAATGCGACGCAACCGCGTGCGCGCGTCCAGTTCGTGCGACAGTGTGGCCACGGCGCAGTGCGCGCCGCGTGGAGGTCGGTTGTGCGCATCGCCACCTGGGCGATCCAAGATCAGCACCAGTTGCTCGTGCTCGCGGCCGGTCGCGTGTCAGATCAGCTGCACGACGCAGCCATCGGCGGGCTTGACGTGGTGTTTCGCTCGTTCGTCGCGCGGCTCAGCGGCGCACAGCTGCACCCAAGCAGCGTGCGTGCGGCGCGCGAAGAGCACCAACACCTTGGCGTCATCGCGCGCATCGTGGCGGACGTGTTGACCGCCCACGCGACCAAGCGATCAGACGGCGGGCAGGGCGAGGAGCACGCCATCTCGACCGCGCTGACAGATGTGCTCGCCGCCTTCGACCCTGACGGTGATAGTGCCGACGTTGTCCTTGTTGGTGGGCATGAAGCGGGGCGCGGCGATAGTGCAAACTTGAGCCCTACGCTTTTGCCTGAGCCGTTTGATGCTCCGCGGCCGACCTTGGTGTTTGCGCTCAACGAGTTCGCCCGCCAACCTGTGAGCTCCACGGAGCAACCGCGCCCAGCTCGCGCGCTGTTGCGATTGCGCGCCACGACCGTGCAGTGCGCACGAGCGTTGCGCCGCTGTGGTGACGATCCTCAGATGCTCGCGGGCACCACGCGCGAAGCCGCGGCACCAGACGAGTTGTGCATCTCAACTGACGTTGACGGCGCAGGTGGCGTGTTGCGTTTGGTGCGGGTGACGACGGCGATCGCAACCGCGCTCGCGGCCGACTACGCAGATGTGGCTGGTGCCATCGTGCGCGTGCACACCGACGTGTTGAGCGCGGCCATCGAGGCGTCGGCGATGGCGCGCGTCGGCGTTGTGGTGTTTGACGACGACGGCTTCGCCCTCGTGCGCGACGAGTTGGCGCGCGTGCCCGGCGACGTGATCGCTATCGATCCACGCGCGCCGCGTCGCGCCGATCGCATGGAGCTGAGCGCAATGTTAGCGCGGGCGCCGTTTATCGGACGCGGAGAGGGCGTCGCGCGGCTCGCACAATGGATGCTCGCGCCGACGGCCCAGGCGGGCTTGATGCTGCTACACGGCGCACACGGGATCGGCAAAGCATCGCTGGTGCGTCGCGCGCTCCTCGACGCTGGCTACGACGATCTGCATGCGCCGGTCGCGTGGGGGTGGACCGACGAGCTCGCGCACACACCGTACGCCGCTTGGTTGGCGATGGTCCGCGGCCTGTGCGGCACATCGCCACTGAGCGCCGACGCGGTCGAGCGCCACGGGCAATTGCTGTTTGATTTGAGCGTGACCTTGCAGCCGCGCAGTGCCGAGGAATTGCGTGCTGCGTCGCCAACGCTGCATGCCCTGCTTGGGACCGCGGTCCTCGCTGACCAACACGCCACGCCGTGCGCGGCCCGCAACCTGGCGCGCCGGTGTCTGTGTTTGCTCAGCGAGGCGCTGTGGCACCGCGGTGGTGCTGCACGCCCGTTGGTGCTGGTGGTCGCAAACGCGCAAGCCCTCGATCGTCCCAGCCTCGACGTGTTCGCGCTTTGTGCAAACGAGCTCCAGGGCCGGCTGCGCGTGGTGATGTTGTCAACGACCAAGCTGCGCATCGCGCCGCGGCTCGCGCGTGCGTTTGTCGCGCGCCACGAACAGTTGAGCGGGCTGACAGCGACGGAAGTCAACCAGCTCGTACGAGCGACGCTGGGTGCGCCGGACGCGCCGGATGGTTTGCCTCGCTTCGACAAAGCGCGCGGCAACCCGCTGCACGTCGTGCAGTCGCTGCGCAGCGCGGTCGAAAGCGGCGCGTTGCGTCAGGGTGCTACGCAGCAAGGGGTCGAGCCATTGCGGGCGGTGTTGGCGTCGCGTGTGTCGCGCTTGGGCGTCGGCGTGCAGGAGGTGTTGGCGGCGTGCGCTCTCGTCGGTCCGGTGGTGACCGCACGTTGCGCCGAATTTGTCGGTGTGCGGTTAGGGCGCACGCACCACGAGGTGCGAAGCGCGCTGGCGCTGCTGTGCGAGACCGGCTTTTTGTCGCACCGGCAACGTCGCGCGGGGCAACCTGAAGCCTCGGGCGCCGAGGTGCAGCTGTGCTTTGAGCACCCGCTGGTGCGCGATGTGGCGAGCGAAAGCTACGACGCGGCGCGGCGCGCGGTGCTGCACGACGCTATCGCGCAAGCCACGGTCGAACTCGCTCCCCTTCAAAGCCCAGCGTTGTCATCCGCGCTGGCGCGCCACGCGCTTGAGGGGAGTCGTCCCGACAGCGCGCTTGCGCACTTGCTAGACGCGGCACAATTTTGCAGCGCCTTTCACGATGTTGAGGCGGCGACGCGCTTTGCCAGCATCGGTTTGTCATTGCAGCCCCGTGCGCCATCGCATCCCGTCACCAGTTTTGTCGACGCCGCCGGCGGGCATGAGTTGACAACGTCGTCACGCGACCCACCCCGCAGCGTGTTTGAGCTGATTGTTCATACGGCGTCCTCGCTTGACCACACGCGAGCCGCGCAGCCAACAACGCTAGGGCTGCAGGATCGCCGCGCCGCCTTGATGATGATGCTACGAGCTGCCGACGAGACTGCGGACCCGCGTGCACGGGCGCGCGCCTTGCTGATCGTCGCACGTTTCAATCTCTCCGTTTGCGATTCGCAGGCCGCGCAGCAGGCGTGTACCAAAGCGGCGCTTGAGCTGCGTGGCCTCGGTGAAACAAAGCTCGAGTTGACCATCGCGCGCGTGTCAGCGCTGGCGTCGGTCGCGCTTGGTGAGTTGGCTCAAGCGCAGTTGGTCGTCGACGTGTTACGCGATCTCGGCAGCACCGAAGCTAGATCCAAAGCCAGCATTGAGCACATGCAAGGGCGGATCCACCACGCAAACGGCGCCTTCGCCGACGCCGTCGAGGCCCACGCGCGCGGCGTGCTGCGTGCGCGCGCATGCGCAGATCGTGCCGCGGAAGCAGCGTGCTACGAAGCGCTCGCGGAGCCGCTGTTGCGCGCAGCGACGACGCCGCACCAGGTGCGCGCCGGGCACGTGTTGCTGCAGCGGGCGTTTCACGCCGTGCAGCGTGCAGGCGATGGTGGGGGGGCTACGCGTCTGCAAATGACGATGGCGCAGCACGCCTTGTGTAGTGGCAACACCGACGAGGCGGTCGCAGCTGGCGAGCGCGCGCGCCAACACGCCCAAGACGAGGGCGACGATGTTGCGGCGTTGCGCGCGGTGCTCGCGATTGCCAGCGCGTACCTCATCGCGGGCGATGTCTTTGTCGCTGAGCCCATGCTTGAGGCGGCGAAGAAGCGTTGTGCAAACGGCGCGCTGTTGGGCGGCATCTTGGGTGCGCTCGCGCTCATCAAGGTGATGCGCGCGCGGGTCGCGACCGGCGGCGCGCGCGATCGTCTGCTCAAAGCCGCAGCGCGTCGCGCGCACGAGGCGTTCGCCGCGACCGCGAGCGGGCCCCCGTGGTCGACGTTGGCCGCCGGCATCGCCCTCGGGGAGGCGTTGCTTGACGGCGGTGACGCGGGCGCAGGCTTCGCGCAGGCACAGCGCGCCCACGAGATCTTGCAAGAGGCACAAACGCCGTGGGTGGACCACATCAACGCGCTGCATTTGCGTGCACTCGTCGCGGTGGGTGACGACGAAGAATACCACGAGATTTTGCGCCGCGCCCAGCACGACATCGACCGTCGCGCGTTGCTCATCGGCGACGGTGCGGGGCGGTTTTTGGCCGCACCTGTACGCGTGCATCTCATGGCGTTGGTGTCGCGCAGTGCGGCACCGAGCTGAACATGCCACGCACCCGTCGCATTGCCCTGGTTGGTCGGCCTCACATTGTCGTTGCGCGCGGCAACAATGGCGAAGCGTTGTTTAAGACAGCGGCGGATCACGTCGCGTATTTGGAGCGTTTGCGCGAGCTGGTGCGCGAGCAGCTGTGCACGGTGTACGCATGGTGTCTGATGAAAGACGAGGTGCGCTTGGTGGTGGCGCCGACGCGCATCTCGTTGGCACAAGTCATCCAGAAACTTCACGGCGCACATGCCCGCAGCGTGAACCAAGTCCACAAGCGCACAGGGCATTTGTTTGAGGGTCGCTTCCGATCGCTGCTGCTGCCGCAACAACGCCTCGCTGAGGCCGTGCGCTGGGTGCATTTGTGGCCGGTCCGCGAAAACCGCGTGCGCCGTACCGCGACGTATGCATGGTCAAGCCACCGCGCGTATGTCGCACCCGGCAACCAATGGGGCGACGTGGTCGACGCGTGGACGGTCCTGGCGGGCTACGGCACCACACTGCCTATCGCCCAGCGTGCCTTCGCCCGTTTTGTCGAGGAACGTGCGCTGGAAAAAGATGAGC
>JAYTVG010000004.1:0-2789 GCA_043744135.1 Deltaproteobacteria bacterium
GGTTTGGGCTTTTGGCACGCGGTCCCCGGGCCCGACGCTAGGCGCTTTTGGATCGCTTCGATCTGCTGCTGCACGTAGCGCGCACGGGGCGACTTGGCGTCGACGCCTTTGTACAACGCGAGCGCCTTTTCGCGATCGTCTGCGCGGTCAGCGGCGTCCGCGGCGGCGATCGCGTTGTCGGCGCTGGCGTCGATCTTGTCGAGCGCTTCGTAGAGATACACAGCCTCGCAAAACCGCTCTTTGACAAGGGCGCGCTCAGCGGCGGCGCGGTGCGCTTTGGCGTTTTGGGCGCGCACGGGCGACACTCCCAGCACGATCACACACGCAAGCGAGATAGACAGCACACGCATGCCGCATGCTCCCAAAAGCCGGGCCAGCTAGCCAGAATTCATCTCCCTCAAATCTGAACAGGGCGGACAAGTGGCCGGATGTTGCGATCTGCACACCGCAGCTTCGACCGCTCAAAGTGTCAGCGTGGATCGCAAACGGCGGCACGCACACCACGCGCTATGCTAAAACCGCAATGGCTGTTGCTTTGGAGGGAACATGCGCGCACCCAAGTCGTTTCTGCTGACTGTCTCGATCGCGTGCGTCGTCACCGCTTGCGACAAGGCACCGCCCAACCTCAAAGATGAGCTCAACGGTGTTGAGCTACTGACGCAAGCGCAAGGCTACACCTACGAGGTCGACGCCTTCGAGGTCCCCCCCGGCACCGAGGTGCAAGACTGCTACTTTTTTCAAATGCCCGACCTCAACGGTGACGGCTCCGACGTGTGGATCGATCGCTTCAAGCTCGGGCAGCGCGCGGGCAGCCACCACCTCAACATTTTTCGCGTTAACTCAATCGTAAACCTCACCGGCGCGCCAGGTGACGTCGTGCGCGGCGGCGAGTGTCGCTTCTCGGTGAACTGGGCGGACTGGCCGCTTGTGGTGAACTCGCAAGAGTCTGAGCCAGGAAAAAACGTCGTCGACTGGCAGCTGCCCAAAGACGTTGCGCAACGGTTTCGTGTCGGCGAGCTGCTCATGCTGCAGACGCACTACGTCAACGCAGACTTGCAAGAGACGCCCGACGGCGGCCTCGTGCGCGTGAACTTCTACAAGAGCAAAACCGCCACACCGATCGAGATGGGGACGCTGTTTGCGACGCAGCAGGGCATTCGCATCTGCGAAAACGGGCCGGCCGAGTCGGTCTACCACGGCACGTGCTCGTTTCCGCTTGGCAGCGACGTGCACATCGTCGCGGCCAACGGACACACCCACGGACGAGGCACGCAGTTTGACATGTTCACGTGGGATGGCTTGTCGATCGATGAGCCCAGCGATGACGCGCGCTTTTACCAAAGCTTGCACTGGGACGAGCCGCCGATGGCCATCAACCTAGACGAGCATGTGCCGTCGGGCGGCGGCGTGTGGTTTTCGTGTCACTACGAGTGGTCTGAGCCCGGCGCCGGCTGTGACGTCGTCGATGAGCGCGACCCGCAGCAGCAAGGCGACTGCTGCTACGTGTTTGGCAACTCCGCTGAAAGTGCTGAGCACTGCAACGTGTTCATGTACTACTGGCCCAAAGTCGACTCAGACGTCTTTTGCAACTGAGCGGCGGACTTTAACCAAGGCTTGTACGTGAACGCTCGATCCCGCCCTGGCGTTTTCGTCGCGCGCTTCTGCGTCGTTGCCACGCTCTTGGGCGCGGCAACGTACGCAGGCGGGTGTTCCCCCAGCGAAGGTGAAGGTGAAGGCGAGGGCGAGGGTGAGGGTGAGGGCGAAGGGGAGGCATGCGTCATCGGCGATGTCGTGCTGCCAGCGGCCGATCTACAGCTCGTCACACGCAACGCTGCTGGCGCCATCGTCCCCCTCGTCGATGGTGGCAGCGTCGACCTGCTGCTACCGGTGCAGGGCGGCAAGGTGATCTACGTCGGCGTGCAGGGACGCAACTTAAGCTGCCGCTTGCAAATCACCGGCGGCGTCTTTGATGCCTGCCAAAATCCGCGCGTCGTGGTCGGGCTTGATGGTCGCAGCGTCGAGATGCAAGACAACGGCGCGGGGGTCGCGGTGCCCATCAGTCAACCCACCGACTTTGTCGTCGTCAACCTCGCGAACATCCCGATGTGCCCAAGCTTCGCAAACTCGCAGGACTCAAACGATCAAAACATGCAACTCGAGGTGCGTGTGACAGAGGTGCGCCGCCCCGGCGAAAGCGCACCGCGCGTGCACACCTTGACGCAAACCGTGGTGCCAACGTGCGCCGAGGCCGATTTCGAAGAGGGCTGCCGGTGCGAATGCGACGCCGACTTCAGCCTCGAGGTGCCGCAAGAGCAGCAGTGCCCGACCATTCACGACAACGACCCTGCGTTTGGCGAATGCCCGCCGCCGCCGTAGACTGCGCCCATGGTCGACCTCAAGCCCACCTCGAAAAAAACCATGCAGGCGGTGTTCGCTGAAGCGGGCGAGCGCAAGATCGTGCTCGCTGGGCCGCAGACCAAACTGCAGGACTCTCGGTTTGCAGTGGCGGATGCGGCGCTCGACCACGTCGCTATCAAGATGCTCGGCGACGGCGAACTGTTGGTGATCCCGTACACCTCCATCACCAGCTTGAAAGTTGAACGGCAACTGCTGACCATCGCGTACCGCTAGCGACCGCGTTGGCGCGAGGAGCGCGGCAAGACCGCAGCCGGCACCACCGCCACAAGCGGGCAAACAAACGCCCTCCCCCGAAACCAAACCCCACCGGGAACGTGGCTCGCGAGCTGTACGGGCTTGTGGCTAGGCGCCGGCGAGGAGCGCAGCAAGCG
>JAYTVG010000005.1:0-9305 GCA_043744135.1 Deltaproteobacteria bacterium
ACCACCACCACCACCACCACCACGACGACGACGATTGCGAAAACCCATGGCTATTTCCCGGCCCGACCGGCATCGGTTTTGACGCTGGAGGAATTGGCCGCGGAGGCCGCGTAACGCTTCTTCACGAACCACTGTTGACCCATGGTCAGCAAGCTGTTGGTGATCATGTAAATCGACAGGCCCGAAGCCATTTGCAGCATCAAGAAGGTGAACATGATGGGCATGAACCACATCACGTACTTCATCTGCGGTTGATCGTCGGGTGGCGGCTGCATCCACGTTTGAACCAACATCAACCCACCGACAATCAGCGGCAGAAAAGAGATGCCAAAAGGCAGCAAATAGTCAGGTTGCGTGAGGTCGAAGATGCCGAACGCAAAGGGCTGTTGGTACAGTTCAACCGCCTGCGACAACGTCCGATACAATGCGAACCAGATGGGCATCTGCACCAGCATCGGCAGGCAGCCCGCCATCGGGTTGATGCCTGACTCTTTGTACAAATCCATCTGCTTTTGACCGAGCAACGCCTTGTCGTGTCCGTACTTCTTTTGCAGCTCTTTGATCTGGGGCGTGACCACCTTCATCTGCTGCATGCTGACGTAGCTTTTTTGCGTCAGCGGGAACGTCAGTGCCTTCATCAACAAGGTCAGCAAGATGATGGCGACGCCGAAATTGCCGGTCATGCCGTGAAAGCGCACCAAGATCCACAACATCGGGCGCGCGATGACACCGAACCAGCCAAAGTCGATGTTCTCGTCGATACCGTTGCCAAACGCCTGCAACAACCCGACCTGTTTGGGTCCAGCGTACACCGGGTAGGTGAGTGTTTTGACCTCGCCAGCCGCCAACACGATGGGGCTTTGCTCAACCACCAAATCGAAGCCTTGCACGGTGCTGCTCTTGCCGTCTTTGTCGGGGCCGGCGACCGTGAACGGTTTGGCACCACAGCGCTCGGTGGCGACGCCGGAAAACAGCACCGCGCCCAAAAAATAATGGCGGTCGAGTGCGACGTACTGCACGGCGCCATCAAAACTCGGCGGCTTTTTTTCGACATCGCGCGACTTAAACGCGCTGCGTTTGTCACCGACCTTGCACGCACCCGCGAGTGCATCCGTCGGCGGCGCCATCATGCCGCCTTCGTTGCGCTCGCCGGCGCGTTCTTGCCCCGAGATGACGACGTCGAACGTGGCCGTGCGTTGCTGCGTGCCTTCATTTTTCAGCGTGATTTCATGCACGAATGCGAACTTCTTGTCGTCGAATTTGTATCCGCGCGTGATGCGTACGCCCGATGCGGTGAGGCGCTCGAAGCCGTCTTTGGTCTGTTCGTACGCCGCGTCGGCCTTGAGCTCGACGTCGCCACCGCGCGAGCGCAGCGCCAAAAAGCGCGCGCCGTCGTGCGCGGGAGCCACGAGGTCGATGGGGTGGCCAACGTTTTTGTGGTCGGCGTAGCCGTTGAGCGCGAACGACGCCAGCTGCCCGCCGTGGCTCGTGACCACCGCGTCGTAACCGCCCTTGACCGCGACCGCGTCTGCGCCCGTGGCCTGCGCGACGTTGACGGAGACCGCTGTGGTGGTCTCGGGCATGGTGTCGAGCGTGGCGTTTTGGATCGTGTCAGGCGCCGATGACGCGGCCGGCTGCACCGCAACGGCCGTCGCAGCGGGCATTGCCGGCGTTGCGGGGGCCGTCTTTGGGAACAGCCCTTGAAATCCCAGCCACATCGCGGTCACGATGACGACGGTCAGTAAAAGACGTTTGGTGTCCGAACCTTGGCCGCTGGGGTCCAAGGGCGGTAAAAACCCACCGGGCTGTGCACTCATGGGGTTGGCCTATGCGCTTCACCCCAAGCGAGCAACTGGATCCCGCAGATCACGAACTGCACGCGCGGGCGGCGTTGCTGGGCGCGCTGGGGCACGGCCCGAAGTTCAACAGCCGCCTAGGGGCTACCTGGCCTGTGCGACGTGCTCGAGCACCTGCATGTGATCGACACCTTGCGCCACTTCAAGCGTGGCGCCGAGGCGCGCGACGCGTTCGCGGTAGGCGTCGTTGATGCCGATCAGCGTGTCGCGGTCCCCGACCGTGACGCGGATGCTGACGTTTTTGGGCAACACCACGGCATCAAGCTCGCGCTGAAACGCGTTGTTGGTGCCCATGTCTTTGCCGGGCGCGATGTTCGCGATGAACGTGTCCATCAGCGGCAGCGCCAACCACGCCGCGTTGGCGGAGCCAAACCCCAACAACGGCGGCGCCAACAAATGCAGCTGCACATCGTGCTCCCCGAGTTGTCCCGCGCGGGCCATGCGGTCGAGCGCGACCAGCGCCGTGCGTGCGCCCATGCAGTGCGCGTGGATCTTCAGCGGCTTGCCCGCAGGAAGCTGCGCGAGCGCTTGCGCAAACAACGCGGCGAAGTCGTCAGCGGTGGCTTGCAAGCGTCGGTAGTTGTCGTCGTAAGCGACCGCGTACACGAGCTCACCGCGCGCGATAGCGGCGTCGCTGAGCGCGCCCACCGTGTTGGGGCTGCCGTTGATGCCGTGGATGGTGAGCGTCACACCGTGCTCGCTTGCGCCGCCCAACTCCACCAACAGTGCGTGGGCGTTTTTTTTGACCAGCGCACGTTCAGTGAGTTCGTCGATAAAGCGGGCGCGCAGTGGCGTCGCATCCGTGGGCTGCGAGGGTGCCACCGCGACCGTCGCCGCTGCCTGGTGCGTGTCGCTGGTTTGCGCAAACGCGTTTGACGCCAACACCGTCGACGCCAACAACATCGGCACGACGGCCTTGCGCAGGTGGCCGACGGTGAAGGACCAACCCGGGCCCGGCGGCACGAACGCTGCTGGCGGGGTGAGCGCGTGCCGCTGGCGCCGCACAATCGACATGGCGGCCACGCCGACGGCGCGGTTGACGGTGGGTTTCACGAGCACGTGACGATCCTCGCGCAAGTCGAGCGGTTTGTCGAAGCCCAAGCGCGTCGCCTCGTCGGCGCGAGCACCGAGCACACCAACGCGCGCAATCGGCGCACGCGGCGAGCACCGATAACGTGACCAAACGGTTGCATGATCGGTCATCGATCCGATGCGCGCGCCCCGACCGCGAGCGCACACTGCGTGAATGCAACGATCTCTATGGCACGTGTTGATGGCGGCTGGGATTTTTGTGGCGTGCGGTGACCACGCGCTTGACGTCGACGATCCGGACGACCACGCGTTCGCCGACGTGCGCATCGGCGCTCAGACTGCGCGCCAACCGCTCGCGGTCGCTGGCCCATGGACGCCGCCGCAAAACGTGCTCAACGTCGCTGCGGGCTACGACTTCGCGTTTGACAACGCGCCGCCCTACAACAACGGCGACAACTGCTCGCCGGGTGCCACCGCTGGGGCGTTGACGTTTCGTGATGCGCTACTGAGGTACTTTCCGCAGATCGACAGCGCGGGCATTTACAACTGCCGCGTCATCGCCGGCACAGACTCGATGTCGCTGCACGGCGTGGGGCGCGCCATCGACATCATGATCCCAACCGTAGGTGGCGACGCCGACAACGACGCTGGCGACGCCATCGCCAACTGGTTGGTGCAAAACGCTGAAGCCATCGGCGCCCAGACGGTGATTTGGGACCACGCGATTTGGCGCGTCAGCCGCTCGCCGCAATACGGCGGGTACAACGGCTCAAACCCGCACATCGACCACGTGCATATGGAGCTCAACATCGAGGCCAGCACTGAGGGCACGCCTTGGTTTGCGCAACCGTTTGGCCCCATCGCGTGCGACCCGCTGCCCGCCGTGCAGACCGTCATCGACGAGGGGCACGCGTGTTTTGCGCTGTTCGGCCCTGCCTCAGGATGGCACCACGAAAGCGTCGGCGTCGGCGGCGGCGTGGTGTGGACCAACGCGTGGCAACACCCGACCGCAGGCAACTCCGCGCGCTGGGCGCTGCCGTTTGTCGATCCCGGCGTGTACACCATAGAGCTCGCGCTCGACGCCACTTTCGGCATCTTTGCGCAGACGCACTACCTCGTGACCGCGAGCGGCATCGCACACACCGTCGTCGTCAACCAAGCGAACCCCGCGCAAGCCGTCAGCGCCGACGGCTACATCAACTTGGGCGCGTTTAGCTTTGACGCCAGCGGCGTTGAAGGCGTCGTCGTGCAGGATAACGTGGCGAGTGCCGTCGAGCCGCAGCAGCACATCGTCGTCGACGCGTTGCGGGTCACCCCCGTCACCATCACCGGCTGCGCGCCGCTGCCGTCGTCGGGGGGGATTTTGGACGAGGACGGGCCGTGCTTTGAAAGCTTCGGGCCCGCGCAGTTTTGGCGCGTTGAGTCCGGCGTGGGCCACGACGGCGCGCTGCTGTGGACCAACGCGTTTAACGGCACAACGTCGTCAAATCACGCGACGTGGCGCATCCCACTGCAAACCCTCGGCAGCTACCGCGTGCAGGTCTACCTCGACGCCGCGCACGCGCAGTTCGCCTTCACGCACTACCGCGTGTTCACGGGCACCAACAGCGTTGACGTGGTGGTGGATCAGTCGACAGCAGCCACGCTCGCCGATCACTTTTACGAGCTGGGCACGTTTGAGTTCACGGCTGCGGCCGAGGGCAAGCTCGAGGTGTTTGACACGCACGATGGGCCGGTGGGCGAGGGCACGCGCATCGTGGTTGACGCCATCCGCGTCGTGCCGCTGGATGCGCAAACCGGTCCACCACCCGTCGACGGCACCGGCAGCGCCGACGACAATCCCACCGCCGACGACGACGATGTTGGTTTGGTGCACAGCGCGCGCGTGACGTTGATGGCTCCGTCGCCCGCCTGCGGGCAAGGGACCAGCGCACCGATCGCGATGCTGGCGTTGGTGTTGATGGTGCGCGGCCGGCGCGCGCGCGCGACTGCAACCGCGTAGCCTCACGCGGAGCTGGCGCACAGCGGCAGTTTGGTGGCAAACGTGCGCATGCCTTCCGCACTCGGCCACCCACCTTTCGATCGATCGCTGTACCTGACGGATCGCGACGCTCCCGTGCAGCGGCCGCTGTTGCGGGTGCTGCTGCACGCACAACGGCTCCACGACAGCCTGGACGGCAGCGTCGACGCGTTGCTCAAAAACGACGCGCGCACCCACCTGTTCATGCTGCAGAGCCTCGTGCGGCTGTATGCACCGCAAGCCAAAACCAAGGCGCACGACAAGCGCCTAACGCAGGTGAAGGAGCTCGAAGATGCGCTTGGCACCTGTGGCTATTGCGATGACATGATCGCGATGGCGACGTCCGCGCGCGCGTCGCCCGCGGTGCTACAGTTGTTGCGCGGCAACGCCACTGCGGCGCGCGCTGACGCGGAGGTTGTGCTGCAAGCCGGTTGGCGCATCGCTGACGGGAGCTCGCGCCGGCTCAAAAAACTCGTCGAGCACTTTGCGTCGCTTGACACGATGTCGGGGCATATCGGTGACGAAGACCGCGACGCGAGCTTTGTGCGCAACCAACTGCGCGGCCATCTGCGTGACGTCGACGAAGCGGACTACGACATGGACGATCTCGAAGAAGGCATCCATGAACTGCGACGTCAGTTGCGCTGGATCCCGATCACGCTCATGGCGCTTGATGGACTGGTGGTGCTCGATGCTGCGACGGACCCGATCGCCGAGCTGACTGCACTCAAGCGCAGCGCCAGCGCGACCAGCCGCTTTGGCGTGCTGCCGACGTCAGCGCGCGAGATGCATTGCATCAAGTGGTCGCAAAGTTTGTTTTTGGAGTTGAGCCGCACGATTGATGTGCTCGGCGCCATCAAAGACCGCGGCCAGCGCATCGTGGGTTTGGCGCACGCGCTGATTGATGCTGAAGGCGACGCACCACACGACGCGGTGGCGCACGCGGAAGCGCTCCTGAGCGATCGCCACGGACTTGTGCGTGTGCAGGCCGACGCCCGCGCGGTGTATGCGACGCTGCGGGGGCTCAAGCTGCTCAAGGTGTCGCGGCGAGCCCTCAAGGAGTAGCTGCGTGCGTCGTCGGGGCTCGCGACCACAGGTGCCCCAATCTTGAGGCCTTCCACCCGCTCGTGCCAGGGTCGCACTCGCGGAGGCGATCATGGCGCGTTGGTCTGGCGAAATGGAATTCGAGTTCGTCGAAGGGCAAAACAACTTCGTCGCGACGGAAAAGATCGTGCAGTTCATCCGCGGTCATCTCGGCAAAGGCGAGATTCAACAAGCGGCGCAGCTGTACGAGGACAAGGGCGCGGGTTGCGGGCCACACTTGTTGAAGGATCTCGCATCGTCGTCGTCGAACTCGCAAAAGGCGCTGGCGGAAATGTTCGTGATGGCGCGCGACTTCAAAAATGCAGCGAGCGTGTTTGAGATGGCGCGGCAGTGGGATCGTGCGGCCCACAACTACGAAGCGGGCCTCGACTTCGACAACGCTGGCCGGTTGTTTTTGGACAAGGTGAACGATCTGCCGCGCGCCGCCGTGTGTTTCGAGCGCGCAGGCAACCTCGTGCGCGCTGTGGAAACCTATAAGCGCGCCGGACCCTCGCAAGCGCTCGCTGAGGCGCTCGGACGCCAAGGTCACTACTTCGACGCCGCCGCCGTGTACCGCCACATCTTCAACCTAAAAGCTGAAATCGAGATGCTGCGCATGGTGCCAATGACGAGCGAAAATCGCGTCCCCGCGACGCTGCGGCTGGGGGAGCTGCTCGAGCAATACAACTACCCAGACCAAGCGGTGGGCTTGTTGATCGAGACCATACGGGGTTGCGAACACGCGCGGCTGCACCAACCGATGTATATGCAACTCGCGAAGACGCTCGAAGCGATGGGTCGATTGAACGAAGCACAACAAGTGCGCCAACGTATTGCAAATCTGCTGAACCCTTCGGCGGCAGCGCCGGGCTTCACGCCTTCAACGGCCGTGGCGAAGCCTGCACCGGCACCGCTTGAGGCGGCGATGGTGCCAAGCCAAGGTCCCTTCGGCGCGACCCTGGCGACGCCGCTCGGTCACGTTGCCGTTGTGCCGCACTTCAGCGCGGTCGCGCTCACCGCACCTTTGAACGTGCCCGCCAAGGCGTCGGGTTTTGCGCCGTTTGCCTCTGCACCGAGCGCGGCTACACCGAGCACTGCTGCACCGAGCGCGGCTGCACCAAGCGCGGCGGCACCGACGAACAACCCGTTTGCGGGCCTGAAAGATCCGTTTGGTGCAACTGACATCGCGCAGCCGGGCAACAGTGCGTACGCCCACCTCAAAGCGATCCCGATCTTCAGTGAGCTCGATTTAGACGACATGAAGGAGCTGTACCGCGCGTGCGAAGACCTGCAGGTGCCCAAGGGCTTTGCGCTTATGGAGGCTGGCGTCAGCGGCCGCGGCTTGTTTGTCGTCGTCGCGGGATCCGTCAAAGTGTTGCGCGCAGATGGCGCCGAGCTTGCGACCCTGGGCGCGGGCTCGCAAGTCGGTGAGCTAAGCTTGCTTGACGACGCCCTCACGTCGGCGCGTGTGGTCGCACACGACGACGTCACCGCGCTGTTTATTTCGCGCGAACGCTTCGCGCAGTTCATGGACACGCGCGCCATCGCCGCTTCACGCATCTACCGCTTGTTTGCGCGCTCGTTGTCGGCGCGTTTGCGTGCCTCCAACCTGCGCCGCTAAGCAACGCATGACCAAGGATTCACAGTGACCACCACCGACGCAACGACGCCGTTTGATCACATTCCGATGCTCGCGGGTTTGCCGCCGCAGGTGAAAGCGGAGCTGACTTCATGGACGCAGAAAAAGGTCGTCAACACTGGTGAAATCATCTTTTCTGAAGGTGAACCAGGCGATGCGATGTATATCGTGGATGACGGCTTTGTCTCGGTCTACATCACAGACGCGGCGCTCGGGCTGACGGTTGACGTGGCCACGCTCGGCAAGGGTGAAGCCTTCGGCGAGATGTCGCTCGTCACCGGTGAGGGTCGCAAAGCGAGCGTGAAGGCGTTAGAGACCACGACGCTGTTGGTGCTGCACCGCGACGTGTTTTACCGACTGGTGCAAGCAGTGCCGCAGATGGGCCTCACCATCGCGGCGTCGTTGGCGCGGCGACTCGATCACCTCAACCGAACGCAGCGCGTGCCGTTTGGGACGCTGCGCGGCATGACGGTCAGTGACGAGATCAAGTCGTTGTTGCCGCAACCCATCATCATGCGCCACAAAATGGTGCCGGTCGCGAGTGCCGCGGGCATCGTCACGATTGCGTGTGTGGATCCTAACAACCGCGTCGGTCTCGACGAGGTCAAGCGCATGTTGCGCACCGACATCAAGCTGATGGCGGTGTCCGACGATGACTTTTTGCGCTTCGTCACCACCAACTTGCAGCAAAACGCAGCGGCACGCGCGGTGCAAGCGCAGGCGCAGCAAAAAAATTACGTGCAGTTGGCGAAAAGTGGCATCACGTTTTACGGCGCGGGAGGCGTCGTTACCGACGAGCAAAAGCTCCAACAAGCCGCAGCCTCGTCTGACGTGGTCGATCTGCTCAACCAGGTTATCTACGAGGGCATCGACCGCGGCTGCTCCGACATCCACATCGAGCCTGAACGCAGCTCGACGCTGGTGCGCTATCGCATTGATGGTCGCTTGGCCGCGCGCAACGTCGAGCTGCCGATCGGTGCGCATGCGCCGCTGGTGTCGCGCCTCAAAGTGCTCGCTAGCCTCGACATCTCAGAGCGGCGCAAGCCGCAAGACGGTCGCATCACGCTCAAAGTCGGCCTCAAGCCGTACGACCTGCGCTTGGCCACCGTGAACACGAAATACGGCGAGAAGGTGGTGATGCGGGTGCTCGACCCCGCGACGTTGCAAGGCGACTTGGGCTCGCTCATTCTCGCCGACAAGCTGTGCCAAGCGGTGCGCAATTTGTTTTACCGCCCAAATGGCCTCGTGCTTGTGACCGGGCCGACCGGCAGCGGTAAGTCGACCACGCTGTATGCAGCGCTCGCCGAGCGCAGAAATCCCGAGCTGTCGATAGCCACCATTGAAGACCCCATCGAGTACACGATGGAAGGCATCACGCAGGTGCAAGTGAACGAAAGCATCGGCTTGGGCTTCGCCGACATCATGCGGACATTTTTGCGGCAAGATCCCAACGTCTTGCTCGTGGGCGAAACCCGCGACGCTGCCACCGCCAAGCTCGCGTGCAGCGCGGCGCTGACGGGCCACCTCGTCATCTCATCGTTTCACACCAACGACGCGCTCAGCGCGGTGCAGCGCCTGCGCGCCATGGAAGTGGAGAACTTCTTGGTGGCGGATGCACTGCTCGGCGTCATCAACCAGCGCTTGGTGCGTCGCGTCTGCCCCGCGTGCCGTGTCG
>JAYTVG010000006.1:0-9296 GCA_043744135.1 Deltaproteobacteria bacterium
GAGCCCGTCAAGCCTGAGCCCGTCAAGCCTGAGCCCGTCAAGCCTGAGCCCGTCAAGCCTGAGCCCGTCAAGCCTGAGCCGCGGCCCGCGCCCGCACTCGCCAAAATCGAACCGGTGACGAACGGCGAACCTTCGGGCGCGTCGGACCGCAAACTGTGCACGCTGATCAAGCCCGTGAAGTGGTTTACGAAGGCGAAGTGGGAAACGCTCGATTTCGGCACCACGTTGTCGATCAAATCGACCGGGCCGCAGTGGACGATCGTGCAGGGGCCGTCGGGCGAGGGCAAGATCAAAGTCGAAGCCATTGAAGGTGCGTGCGCTGCCGAAGTGGCGTCGTCAGCGACCGTGGAGGCGATGCCGGCGGCGCCGCCACCCGACGCGACGCCGCCCGCCGCCGCCACGCCCGCCGCTGACACGCCAGCGCCAGCCGCAGCCCCCGAAGCCGCGCCGAGCACACAGCCCGCGCCCGCCGTCGAGGCACAACCGTTGGCGCCGGAGCATCCGGTCGTTGCACCGGTGCCGCACGAGGGCGGAGGCATCGGCATCGGCGGCTTGGTGCTGCTCGGTGGTGGGGTGGTTGTGGCCGGTGCCGGTGCCGCCGTGACGGCCTATGCGGCGCTGCCGCTGCTCGAGATGCGCACGCTGACCGCCGAGCAATCCAAACTCAACGACGACTACCAACACGAAACCGGCGGCAAAGAGCTCGCGGACATCGCGTACGACGCGCGCCGCAACAAGACCAAGCTCGACAACGTGACGCAGCGGTGGAATTCGCAAGGACGCTTTTTGGTGATCGCGGGCGGCGTCGCGTTGACGGTCGGTGTGACGATGATGGTGGGTGGTTTAATTTGGTCGCTCGCAGGCGGCGGAGACAGCGAATGATCACTTCACTCACCGGTACCTTTCGCATCTTTGCGCTGGCTTCGTGCACCGCGGCGCTGGCGATGGCGTGTCCGATTGCGGTTGCCTCTGACGTCGGCGAGCGCTGTGACACCTCTGAAGAATGCGCGGGCGACCTCGGCTGCGTCGCGACGAACGTCGACGTGCCGCAAGGCGCGCGCGTGTGCATGCCGCCGCCGCAGGGCTTTGACGATGGCCGCTGCAAAGCATTTTTTTTCGGCGACAAAGACGCCATCTGCGACTGCGGCTGCGGCGCCCACGACGTCGATTGTGCGACCGAAGCAGCCAGCGTCTGTGACGCCGCCGACGGCAACCATTGTCCAAACGGCAAAACCATCGTGCTCGACGACAACGCGCGTTGCGAGTGAACTGATGCGTCGTGGCGTCTACGGCGCTGCGGCGGCGCGCTTGGACACGGTGCGCTGTTCGATGACGTTTTTGTGGTCGACACCCAAAAAGATGCGCTTCACGAACAATCCGGGAAGGTGCACGTCGTCGGGATCGAGAGCACCCAGTGCGACGATCTCGTCAGCCTCGACGATCGTGACGTCAGCTGCCGTCGCCATCATCGGCGAAAAATTGCGACTGGTGCGGTAAAATCTCAAGTTGCCAAAGGTGTCCGCCACCTTCGCCCGCACGATCGCAAAGTCTGCCCGCAGCGCGGTTTCTAAGATCATGCGGCGCCCCTCAAACACCTGCTCGTGTTTGCCTTCAGCGATGAGCGTGCCGACGCCAGTGGGCGTATAAAACCCACCGATGCCAGCGCCACCTGCGCGGATGCGCTCCGCGAACGTGCCCTGCGGAGACAGTTCGACGTCGATGAGGTTTTTGAGCATCAGCTCCTCGAGGTCGGGGTTGCCGCCCACGTAACTGCCGATGAACTTTTTGACCTGCTGGTTTTGCAACAACACCGCCAACCCTTGACGCTGGTTGCCGCAGTTGTTGGAGATGATGGTGAAATTCTTCTTGCCGCTCGCAGCCAACGCAGCCACGCAATTTTCGGCGTTTCCCGACAAGCCAAAGCCGCCGCACATGACGCGCGCACCGTCGTTGAGGTCGAACAGTGCAGCCGCGGCGGAAGGAAACAACTTGTTCGCCATTCACTTGGCTACCACGGATCGCTCGCGAGTTGCGCATGCGGCAGTCAGTCGGCGGCTTGTGTCTTTGGCAGCGTCGACGCGGCGCGGACCCACGCAAAAAACAGCAACCACAACGTCAGGCCGATGCACACTTTGAGCACGGTGCCAAAACGCTGGCCCGGCGAGATGAAGCCCTCGACCGTGCCGATGCCGATGAAGCCCAGCGTCGCCGCCAACACCAACCGCACACCGCGCGCGCCCTCAACGCGCAGCGCCTGCAGCCGGCTGCGGGCACCCGGGCTGACGACGGCCCGCCCCAAACACAAACCCGCCGCACCCGCCACGCACACCATCGTGAGCTCGACGGGCCCGTGCGCGGCGATGAAGCGCAACAACGTGCCCGCAGTATGCAGCTCGATCGCGTAGCCGAACACCGCGCCCAGCTGCAGCCCGTTGTACGCGAGGCCGAGCAGCGTCATGACACCACCGAGCAAGCCGAACACGAACACACGCAGCCCGACACCGACGTTGTTGACGATGACGGTGAGCGCGGACAGCGCAAAGCTGCCGTCAGCCTCGGTGCGATTGGTCCAGTCGGCGCCCGCTTCGACGCGCTGCGCGATGTCGTTTGAGATGATGGCGCGCGCTACTTGCGGATCGCACCACGCAAGTACTCCCCCCAGCAGCGCACCGAGCGCCAACACCCCAGCCGCGCGCAACACCAGCGCGCGCTCTTGGTAAATCGCTTGCGGCAGCTCGTGAAACAGCAGCGTGCGGATCGCAGCCACCGGCGATCCGGACATGGGCGGCTGGGCGCTTTGGTCAAACAACGCCTGCGACAGCGCGCGCACGTGCCGCGCGTCGACGCCACAGCGCACCGCCCGCAACAACGCACCACCGCCCGCGAAAATCGCTGCTTCCGCGCGCGCAACAGCGGCGTCAACGTTGATGTCTGGGGTGCTGAGCGCTGCCGCCAACTCTTGCGCAGCGAGGTCAACGCCAGCGAGCGCGTGCAGCACCGTGCGCGGCCGCCGACTTTGCTGCACGCAACACTGCGCCAGTCGCGCACGCGCAGACGTGTTGGTGTCGACGTTCACCGCCAACCTCGACAGCAGCCGCGCGCACAACGCGTCGCCGTTGGTGGCGCTCAATTCCGCGCTGCGCTCGACCATCGCGAGCGCGGCGGCGCAGTCGTGGTCAGACCACGCCAACTGTTGCGTGAGCGGCGCCGCACCCGCCGCCAACTGCGTGCAATGCTCAAGCGCCGATCGCAGCGGCACGCGGCGCGAAATGACGACGGTGTTTGCGATCAAGTCACCGAGCCGGCGCGTGCCCGAAAAAAACAGCGCCACGGTGCCGACGGCGTACGCGACCGGCAAGAAGTCGACCAGGCGCAGCATGTTGCGCACCAGCGCCGTCAGCAGATTCGGCGTACTGCCGTCCAGTGTCACCACCTGCAGCTGCATGATGCGCTTGCCCGGCGTGCGGCCGCGCGACAACACTTCAAAGAGGGTGTCGTACAGCACGACGACGGTCGCGACGACGATGCCGATGCCGATGGTGCCGACCGTCGACAACGCACCGACGTCAGCTTGCAGGTCCCCTTGGATGTTGTAGATAAATAAGCCCGCGAGCGCCGCACCCACGACAATGCCGACGTCGATCGCATACGCCAGCGCGCGCTCGCCCAAGCCCGCAGCCGCCAGCGTCAAGGGCACGCGCTGCGGCGTCCACACGCGCAGCATGCGCGCCGGCATGCGGGGTGGTGTTGGCGTGGGTGAGGCGGTCATCGCGGCTCCACGAGCGATCGGAAAAAGCACACTATCTCGCGCGCCACGAACGTTCCGCATTGACACGTGACGCAGCCTTCACCACATTATCGCCCACGCGCCGACATAGCTCAGTTGGTAGAGCGACTGATTCGTAATCAGTAGGTCCCCAGTTCAACTCTGGGTGTCGGCTCCAAAATATCTCGGCAGGTTCGCCATGTTCTTCACTGCCGATGCCGCGCGGACCGGCCGTGACGCGCTGGTCTGGCGGTTCGACCGAGACGCGTCGCCTCGTCCCGGTTACGTCGGTCCTGCTTCGAGGACTGGGCGACGCCTTGTTAGCGGCGGGCTTTCCACAAGCGCAGGGGATCGGGCTAGGATCGCTTCTGGAATGGCCGAAAAGTCGTTGGACTTCAGCTTTCTGCTGCATGGGCTTGAGCCCGTCCTGCATCAGCTTGTGCCGGGAGCCGAGCGGGCGTTCGCCGTCGACCCGAACACGACCGTCCTGAAGTGGCATTCGAGAAGGGCGCGTTCGAGAACTGCGGCGGCTTCAAGGGCATCAACCAGAAGCTCGGCGGGCGCCTGCAAGACGTGCTCACGACGTTCGGCGACGCCATCTGGAACGACGAAAAGGTGGCATGACGTGGCCTACGGCAAGAACATCCGCATCTATCTCGCCGATGGCACCGTCTCTGGCATCAGGCACGCAGAGGTCGTGAACTGGACGGGGCAAGGACTTGCCTGCGCGCGCTCGCGCATCGCCGACTTGAAGGACTGGGGCGAGGTGAAGCGGCCCGGTGTCTACTTCTTGTTTGGCTCCGAGGACGGCACCACCCAGCCCAAGGCGTACATCGGTGAGGGCGAAAACGTCCTCGACCGCATCTCATCACACGTGCGCAACAAGGAGTTCTGGAACGAGGTGGTGCTGTTCACGAGCAAGGACGAGCTGCTGACCAAGGCGCACGTGAAGTACCTCGAATCTCGGCTCATCGCGCTCGCGCAGCAGGCAGGCCGCTGCGTTCTGGAAAACGGCAACGAGCCCGACCCGTCACGTCTGCCGCGCGGGGACACGGATGCGA
Organism: Deltaproteobacteria bacterium; assembly: GCA_043744135.1. GTDB lineage: Bacteria > Myxococcota > UBA727 > UBA727 > VGSZ01 > JAYTVG01. Next base: position 4,828 of record JAYTVG010000006.1, read on the forward strand.
TGGAGGAGTTCATCGACCACCTGCGTGTGCTTCTCGGAGCGCTCGGCCACCGCATTTTGGAACCCATCGCTCAGACGCTCGCCCCCTCTGCGTCGTCGAGCGATGGGACTTCGCTGCATTTCTCTGCACGTGATGCGCAAGCACGCGGTCAAGCGACAGAGGATGGCTTCGTCGTGTTGGCTGGCTCGACCGCCGTGAAGGATCACGTCGAATCCCTGCCGCAGAACTACGTCGAGTTGCGTCGCCAGCTTGTTGTCGACGGCGTGCTGGTCCTCGGGGGCAACGTCTTTAAGTTTTCGCGCGACCATCTGCTCGGCTCACCATCAGCCGCGGCCTCCGTAGTGAGCGGCTCAAACCGGAACGGGCGCGAGGTCTGGAAAGACGACAAGGGGCGTACGCTCAAAGAGATCGAGGAGGAGGCTTCTGCCCTGCTCGACAAAGAGAATGAAGAGCGCGTCTTTCCAGATGGCGGCATCTTCGCCACGGACATCTTCGGAGCGAAGAAGACATGACCAAGACCGGCGACAGCGTTCAGAAACTGTGGGACCTGAGCCACGTCGTCCGTGACGAGGAACGCATGCGCCCGCGAAGCAGAACGGCGCGAGCGCCACGAACGGCCGCGCTGCCGTGGCCGCGACCGGCGAGCCGGTCGATCTGGTCGTGGCGGCCCATCTGGTGCGCGGACGGGCGACGAGCGCGGACGTGCAGGACGCCACCGGCCTCGATGCCGCCGACATCCGCCCGGTGCTCAAGGGCTTGGAGCGTTTGGGGAAGGTCGCTGTTGAGGGCAAGGCGCGGGGGACAGCCTACAGATGGCTCGGCTAAGGTGCTTGACCGCATCCGAGGACGGAAGCCCCTGCCGAAGCTCGGTGTCGTCGGCGACGCGAAGGGACTCGCGGAGCACGTCCTCGATGCGCCCGTGGTTCGCGCCCACCTCGAAGGGACGCGCCACTTCGGGATCCTCAAGCGCCCGGTCGACATCGACATCACCCGGCTCGGCTACGTCGAGCTGCAATGCTCGCTGTTGCTGCGCCTGAAGGAGCGCTACCCCGGCTACGGACTGGGCTCCAAGGTCGCCATCGACGGCGGGGAAGCGACGGGGCTGGAGCTGTGTCAGCTCTGGGCCGTCCTCGGGAGCTGGGGGCATCTGTGGGGCACGTTCGCGACCGAGCGCGCGCTCGCCTTCAACGCCTTTCACGGTGGGCTCGGTGAGACGCTGCTGACACTCGTTCCAGAACGTAACCGCGTCGCCTGTCGAGCGGGCTCGCTGCACCTGTCAATGTACCGGCTTCATGAGTGCATCGCGTCGATGTTGCTCGCGCGCGACGTGCCCGGCGTCGTCGACGCTGACCGGAGCTTCGCGTCGTCGGCCTGGACCATCTACATCTCGCACGACCGGCGTTTCACGACTCTGCTCCGCGCGTTTCGTTTCGCGCGCATCGGCGACAGCACGGCGCGGGTCGTGCTCCTGCTCGGAGTCGCCCGCGTGCTCAGCAACGACAACCGCGAGGTCACGGAGCTGGACGGCCTTGCTCTGATCGCGTCGGCGAGCGCGATGACCATCGTCGTTGCCGAGTGCAAGCATGCCGCGCGCCCCCGGCTCGCGGCGCAGACGCAGCGATTCGCCGACCTCTTCGTCGGAAAAGTCGAGGAGATGGCGACGACAAAGGTCAACGGCGCGACCACCTCGATCTGGACGCACCGCTTCCCATGAGCGCGAGCGACGACGACGCAGCCGTTCCCGGCCACCGCAACTACCTCGTCTTTTGCGACGAGAGCGGCATCGACGGCCAGCGGTACTACGGCTTCGGCTCCCTCTGGATGCCCCACGAACGACGCGGCGACTTCGCCGCGCTCATCAGCGACCTCCGTGCTCGCCACCGCTACACCGACGAGATCAAGTGGACCAACGTGACGAGGCGTAGCGAGGCGCTGTGCCGCGAGTTGATCGATGCGTTCTTCCGAGCGAAGTGGCTCATGTTCCACGCGCTGATCGTGCGCCGCGGGTACTCAAAGAAGGCCAGCCACAAGAGCTTCGACGAGGAGAAACGGAAGCGGTTCGCAATGTTGGTCGCCGCGAAGGTCAAGTTCTTCTCTGGCGGCGATACCACCAAGGCGTACCACGTTCGGGTCGATCCCCTGCCATCGCGCTACGACAAGGCCGACGAGGCGGCGTTCAAGATCGCTGGTGCCCAGCTCAAAAAGGCGCTGGGCATCTCGCCACTCAAGACGCTGCACACGCGCGACTCGAAGGAGACACCGGGCATCCAGCTCGCCGACCTCCTCCTCGGCGCCACGCTCGCCGACTGGCAGGAGGTGGCGACGGCGCCGCACAAGCTCCGGGTCCGCAGGCACGTCGCCGCCCAACTTGGCTGGGGCGACCTTCGCGCCGATACGCACCTTCGCGAGTGGAAGTTCAACATCTGGAACTTCCACGACCCGACGTCCGGAATCCCCCGCGAGGTGACGTCGAGGCTGGTGACACTGACGCACCCGATGCCGACGTTTCGACCGCAATCGCGGCGATGAAAAGCAGCGAAACAGACCCGTCAAGCTCGCAGCTCGCGCAGGCGGTGAACTCCCCGAGCATCCGTACATGTTCGCGAGGTGGGCTTCGTGCTGATCGAAGCTCTCCTGCGCATCGAGCACCGGCGCCAACGGCGCTGCCAGTGGCATAGGCGATGGCGGCGGCGCTTCTGGAATCCAGCGTTGCAGCTCTGCGAGGAGCGCGTCGGCCCACGCGACCAGCCGCGACGACGTCCGCGCCCCCGCGGGCGACATGGACAACGCCGCCTTCGCTGTTTGGAAGGCCGATGCGGAAAGGGTGCTGACCGCCGACGAACGGCTCGCGCTTCTGGAGCGCCATCGCCTCGGGCTGGAGCTGCTCGGCGAACGGTGGCGAAGGTGCTCGGCGCACAGCGACTTCTGGAACGTCAGCGAACCTCTCTGCCAGCTCCCGTCGTCATCGCGCACTGGAGGATCGGCTGCCGCGTGCGCCGATTCGGCGATCACATCGGCGCCCTTGACCTCCAGCGCGATGCGCGCGGCATTGCGCAGGCGGGGGCGGCGCCAATCCACCTCGACGATGTCATGCACTTTTGCGCTCTTCGAGCGACGGATGTGTTGAACTAACGTGGCGCCGGACGGGATGCGGGCGATCAGGGATTGGCTGCCGCGCACGTCTGCAAAACGAACACGCCGGACCCGGACAGAGCGATGTGCGCCGCGTCGTCGGTTGCGACCGTGTTGACCCCTACCGATGCGCCAAAGCTGAGGAGGTTCACTTCGAAGCGGTGCCGTAGTGCGCGATCGAGCACGATGAACAAGCCATCTTGATCCGCGCGATTCACGAGCGCAGCGGTGACGACCACTGTGTTGCCGAGGGTCGCAATGCTCGACAACCCGGCCCGCTCGTCATGTAGCGTGGCGCGGGTGGCGCCGATAAACGTGAGGTCCGGCATACGGTAGTGGCCTAACACGCCAAAGGTGGTGTCATCGATCGCCACATAGAGATCCACACCGTCATCGCTGACGGCGAATGCGTCGATGGTGCCTGGGGTGTCGGCAAACGCGCCGGTCGTCTGACCAAGCACCATGTTGTGGATGTCGGTGACGTCGACGAAGGTGGTTGAGGGCGTCGGGCCTTGCGACACTGAGACGACCGTGGCGCCGCTGCCAATAATCGTGCTGAAGTTGGTCGCGGGCCGAGGGATCGCAAGCGCAGACCCAAACGACCAGGGATTCGTGGTCGTGTCAAACGACAGCAGCAACGCGTTTGAGCTATCGAGCAGGAACACCGCGTTTTCGCGAATGACCACGCCACGCACGGCGATAGCACCGGTCTCAGCGGCGCCGCTCGCCACCAAGATGGGGAGCACATCGAGGTTTTGTGGGCCGTCGATGTTGTCGTACGCGCACACGCCAAAGTCGTTGCCGGCGGCGAAGGTGACGGTGTTGTCAAAGCCGCTGGCGACACTGCTGGCGCCTTCACAAAAGCCCGTTTGGCCGACGATGGCGCTGGACACAAGCGTCACACCATCGACGCCGATGAGCGAAGTCTCTTGCGTGCGCGTTGCAAAAAAGCCGCTGCGCGCGCGGTTGAATGCGACGCTGCGGTACGGGCTGACGTCACCGACGAGCCCGTCGGGAACGCACAAGACCAAAGTCTCGCCTTCACCTTCACCTTCACCTTCACCTTCTCCTTCACCTTCACCTTCACCTTCACCTTCAGCGATCACTACTGGCAGCGGAGTGGCATCCATGGGTGTGCAGATCGCGTCGCCATCGGGGTCGGTGCCGGCGCACAAGCCGAAGCAGGCGTCACGGGTATCTGGCACACCATCGCCGTCGTCGTCACAATCGCCGCCGTCGCAGGCTTCACGCGCGAGTGCGCCGTCGTCGGTCTCGCAGGTGGCGGCGCACGCTTCGAGCGCGGCTGCGGTGATGTTGTCGAGGCCGTCGTGATCGCG
>JAYTVG010000007.1:0-2777 GCA_043744135.1 Deltaproteobacteria bacterium
GTTGTTGACCTCGAAGCGATGGCGGTGCCGCTCCATGATCTCGTCGCTGCCGTACACGCGGCGCGCGAGCGAGCCCGCCTTGAGCGCGCAAGGGTACGAGCCCAAACGCATGGAGCCGCCCTTTCGCTGCACGCCCTTTTGGTGCTCCATCATGTGGATGACCTTGTCCTCGGCGTCGGGAGCGAACTCCTCGGAGGTGGCGCCCGCGAGCCCCGCCACGTGCCGCGCGAACTCGATCACGGCGATCTGCAACCCGAGGCAGATGCCGAAGAACGGCACCTTTTTTTCGCGCGCGTACTTCACCGCGGCGATCTTGCCCTGCGTGCCGCGCTCGCCGAAGCCGCCGGGGACGAGGATGCCGTCGCAACCCGACAGCGCCTGGTCCGCGCCTTTCACTTCGATCTCGTCCGCGTCGATGTGCTTCAAGACCACGCGCGTGCGGTTGGCGATGCCCGCGTGCACCATGGCCTCGTTGATGGTTTTGTAGCTCTCCTTGAGATCGACGTATTTGCCGACCACACCGATGGTGACGTGGTGCTCGGGCTTGTCGAAGCCGGCCACGATCCGCTCCCAGCGCTCAAGCCGCGGCGCGCGCGACCAGATGTTGAGCAGCTCGGTGACCTTGTCGTCGAGGCCCTCCTGGCGCAAAAACAACGGCACCTCGTAGATCGTCTCGAGGTCGGGGCAGCTGATCACCGCGTCCACATGGACGTTGCAAAACTGCGCGATCTTTTGCTTCATCTCGCGTGGCACTGCCATCTCTGCGCGCAACACCAACACGTCGGGCTGAATGCCGATCGACAGCATCTCTTTGACCGAGTGCTGCGTGGGCTTGGACTTCAGCTCGCCCGCGCTTTTGATGTACGGCACGTACGAGCAATGGATGACGATGGCGTTGTCAGAGCCGAATTCCGCCTTCATCTGTCGGATGGTCTCTAAAAATGGCAACGACTCGATGTCGCCAACAGTGCCGCCGACTTCGATCAAAATCACGTCGTGGCCCGCGGCGCACGCGGTGATGGCCTTTTTGATTTCGTCGGTCACGTGCGGGATGACCTGCACGGTTTTCCCGAGGTAGTCGCCGCGGCGCTCAGCCTCGAGCACACGTGAGTAGATCTGGCCCGCGCTCACGGAGTTAAGCCGCGACAAGATCGCTTGCGTGAACCGTTCGTAGTGGCCAAGGTCGAGGTCGGTCTCCGCGCCGTCGTCGGTGACAAACACTTCGCCGTGTTGAAACGGGCTCATGGTGCCCGGGTCGACGTTGAGGTACGGATCGAGCTTTAAGATCGTGATGTCGAGCCCGCGATTTTCGAGCAATGCACCCAACGACGACGCTGCGATGCCTTTGCCGAGGCTGCTCACGACGCCGCCGGTGACGAAGATATACTTGGTCGACCGTTTTGCCATGGATGATCGCGGTTCCACGTCGCGGCAGGCCCGTCAACGGCGTTGCGCGCGCGGTCGCGAATTCGCTGCGCACGGCGTGGACGCGAACGCATCGAACTCAGCGCGCAGCGACGGCCGCGTCACGTTATGGCGCTTTACAGTGCGTCCGCATGTCTGCCCGCTTGCGCCAGCTGTGCACGAGCGCCGTCGCCTGTCACGCCGCGGCGCCTGCGAGCGCTGAACAAGGCGAACGCTAAAAACGCCTCACCGCCCACGATCATCCACGCCGCTGCCAGCGGGATCGCGCGCCGTGACCATCGCAACGAGTGCTTGCAAACCCTGTTGCTGCAGCCACACGCCGCTGGATTTGCGCACGGCGCGCGCGTAGGGAAACATGCGCGACGACGCGCGGCTGTCGTCGCGGGCCAGTCCGCTCCCGATCGCGGCGTCCCACGCCACCGAAAACACCACCACCGCCCACCGCTTGCCCGCCGGATCCACGGAACCCGCCGCAACGCGCTGCTGTCATTGCGCTGAGGTGCCGCTATCATGGGACGCGCGTTGTCGTTGGTTCGTCCCCCCGGCGTGTTTGCGCCCGTTGCACCGCAAAGGCCCCCTGCTGTGACCGCCGCGAAGCCGATGCGCACGACGGACGACGCCACGGCCGGGCCCGTGGCGCCAAACGCTGAGGTGGCGGGCGCCGACGAAGCGCTGGCGGCGCGCGCGGCGGCGGGGGACGTCAGTGCCTTTGATGCGCTGGTGGCGCTGTTTTCGACGCGGGTGTTTTCAGTCGCGTGTCGGATCTTGCGCGATCGCGCGGAAGCCGAGGACCTCTCGCAAGAGGTGTTTGTCGCGCTACACCAAGCGCTGCCGAATTTTCGGGGCGAATCAAAACTGTCGACGTGGATCTACCGCATCACCCGCAACCGCTGCTTGAATCGCTTGAAATTTTTACAACGTCGACACATCGGTCGCCTCGCGGACGTCGACGATCCCGCCCTGCAACGTTTTGTCACCGATGCGCACAGTGATGCCAATCCGACCCGCCGCTTGGAAAACGACGCACTCGCCAAACGGCTGGAAGCGCATTTGCTCGAGCTACCGTCGGAGCAACGCACGCTGGTGATTTTGCGCGACCTCGAAGACCTCTCGTACGAGGAGATCGTCGAAGTCACTGGGTTGCCCCTGGGCACCGTGAAGTCCAGGCTGCACCGCGCGCGCATGCAACTCGCTAAGCAGCTGTCGCCGGTGGTGTCGTAGTGCGGGGGTTGTTTTTGAGTGATTTTGTGCACCCCCCGTCGGTGAATTCCTTTGTGCACCTCCCAAGGTCGGTGAATTCCTTTGTTCACCTCCCAAGGTCGGTGAATTCCTTTGTTCACCTCCCAAGGTCG
>JAYTVG010000008.1:0-2773 GCA_043744135.1 Deltaproteobacteria bacterium
CGCGCCAGACGATCTCGCCGCCGCAAAAGATCAACACCACGATGATGAACAGCTCAAACGAGCCGCCCGCAACATCGATCATGGCGTAGGTCACCGGCCACGTCGGCGTTTCGTACAGCCGGCCCGCCTGCCACCCAGCGATCGACAAAAACGACACGCCCGCCAGCACGATGGCGACGAAGGTGCTGTTTTTCACCGTCTCCTTTGCCGTCAACCACGTCAGCCGCAAAAGCACGCCCACCCAATGCGCGTCAGGCGTCAGCAGCACTGGTGCTGGGCTCGACATCGATGCAGCCGGCGCGGCGACCGCCGGCGCCGGGGTGCCGCCAGCCTCGTTGGGCGCTACCCGGTAGCGGACAAACGCCACCACGAGCACGACGGCACCGACGACCAGCCACAACGCGCGGTTCGCGAGCAGCAGGCCCGACATCGGCAGCAGGCGCACGTTTTGCTCCGCGATGGTCCAGTAGCGCATGGTAAAATCCGCCCCCCACATCCCAAACGGGTCGAGCAACGCCGCCGTCGTTGGATGGTCGGGGTGCGCCCTGACAACGGCGGCGCCCACAACATTGCCCATCAACAACAAGATGGCAGCGACGTACACAGGCATCATGCGACGGCTGAGTGCTGCGATCGAAAAAAACAACGCGCCCACCAGCATCATGTTTGGCAGCATCAGCGTGAGGTACGGCCACACGTACGCCGCCAGCCGCTCGGGTCCCAAGCAGATCGGATTGGTCAGTGGTGCCGGCAGGTGCGCAGCGATGAAGGCCCCGATGCCGATGCCGCACAACACCCATGTCATCGTCACCGTGGCGCCGACGAAGCGACCCGCGAGATATTCGCGGCTGCGCAACTGCGTCGTGAACAACAGCGGTGTGACGCGGTGCTCGACGTCTTCGTGGACCGCTTGGCCAAACACGCCGGCTGCGATCATCATCGTCCACAGGCCGATCACCGTCATCATCAGCATCAGCGTGTGGGGGGAATTTGCGTGCACCTTGTTGGAGCCGAGTCCGGTTGAAAACGCCGAAAACGCGCCAGCGTTGAGCGCCGTCACGAGCCCCGCGCACAGCGCGAGCAGCGTGAAGTAAATCCACGTTGAGGGCATGCGCATGCGCTTGATGAACTCGAAGCGGGCGACCGCGATGACGACGGCGACGCGCATTATTGCGCCGCCGATTTCATTGATGCGAAATACAGATCCTCAAGATCCGGTTCAATCGCTTCAAAATCCGGCGGTGCCTGCGCCGCCGTCACGTGTACTTGCGTGCGGCCGGCGGTGCGGCGCGTGGAGATGACGTTGTGCTCGCGTTCAATGGCGGCAAGCTCGTCTTTGCTGACGTGCTTGCGCCACAACTGACCGCGCAACGTCGCCACCAACGCCGACGGCGCGCCGACCAGCCGCACGCGCCCTTGGTGCAAGATGGCCATCTGTTGGCACAGGTCCGCGACGTCGCTAACGATGTGCGTGCTCAAGATGACGACGACGTTTTCGCCGATATCTGCGAGCAGGTTATGAAAGCGGTTGCGCTCCTCGGGGTCTAAACCTGCGGTCGGCTCATCGACAATGATGAGCTTGGGGTCGCCGATGAGCGCCTGTGCGATGCCGAAGCGCTGCTTCATGCCGCCCGAAAAGCTACCAAGCTTGCGTGTGCGCGCGTCCCACAAGTTGGTGCGCTGTAGCAGCGACGTCACCACTGCTTTGCGAGCCTTGGCGTCGCGAACTCCCTTGAGCAATGCCAAGTGGTCCAGCAGGTCGACGGCGGTGACGTTTGGGTACAAGCCAAACTCCTGCGGCAAATAGCCGAGGCGCTGGCGCACTGCTTCTTTGTCAGTGCGCACGTCGATGTCACCGAGCATGACGCTGCCGCTGTCGGCGTCTTGCAAGGTCGCGATGATGCGCATCAGCGTCGACTTGCCGGCACCGTTTTGTCCGAGCAATCCGAACATCCCCTGCGCAATCGTGAGCGTGACGTCGTTGAGCGCCTGCACGCCGCTGGCGTATCTTTTGTTTAGGCCGGTGATGGACAGCTGCATATGGCACGCAAGCTACATCGAAACCGCAAAGGATGTGCGCCTGCGCCCACAACCCCCAGCACCGACGACGACGGTCAGCTGAGTCTACCCCCACATCCTCGCGATGAATTCCCTCGTCACCTGTCGATGACTGCCATGTTTCCCTCGTCGTGTCGTTGTCCAGCTGCTGGCGTGAGGGTGTTGAGCCGCGCGATTTGTGCGGCGCTGAGCTCGATGCCATCCGCCGCCGTGTTCTCCTCGACGCGGGCGACGCGCTTGGTGCCGGGAATCGGCGCGATGTCGTTGCCTTGCGCGAGCAGCCAGGCGAGTGCGATCTGCGCGGGTGTGGCGCCGACGTCAGCGGCGACCGCCTTCACCTCGTCGACGATGCGCAGGTTGCGCTTGAAGTTCTCAGCCGTGAAGCGCGGGTTCGTCTTGCGCCAGTCGTCGACGGCGAGATCGTCAGGTGAGCGGATGTTGCCGGCGAGGAAGCCGTGTCCGAGCGGCGAGTACGGGACAAAGCCGATGCCAAGCGTGCGCAGCAGCGGGAGCAGCTCTGCTTCCGGGTCGCGGCTCCACAGCGAATACTCGGTCTGTAGCGCCGTCACCGGGTGCACGGCGTGGGCGCGGCGGATGGTTGCGGGCCCTGCCTCAGACAGTCCGATGTAACGCACCGATCATATCGACCTTTACTACCAGCATCGCGTCGACCCAAAGACGCCCATCGAGGAGACCGTCGGCGCCCTCGCCGAGC
>JAYTVG010000009.1:0-9220 GCA_043744135.1 Deltaproteobacteria bacterium
GTTTTCGCAGGGCGATGCGCACAAAGCGGGTGTCATGCTTGAGCTCAACGTCGAGCCCCAGCTGCGGCGCGTGCCGCACGACGCTTCGCGCTTGCGTCAAGCGGTGCTCAACCTGTTGAAAAACGCCATGGACGCAGCCGGCGCCGGCGGCACGGTGCGCATCCACGCCCGCACCACGCCCGTCGGTGCGCGCATCAGCGTCGAGGACACCGGGCCGGGCTTGTCACCCGACACCAAAGACAGATTGTTTCAACCGTTTTTCACCACCAAGGCGCACGGCACCGGCTTGGGCTTGCTGCTGACGCGCGAGATCGCTGTCGAACACAAAGGCGAGCTCATCGTCGGCGACAGTGCCCTTGGAGGTGCCGCGTTTCACCTCGACCTGCCCGCAGCGACCTAGCCCCAACGGGATCGCGACCAAGTCGATTTCGCGCGCGATCGCGACACGCACGTCACCGATCGCACGCCGCGCACAGCCCCACATACACCGAGATGTGGGACATACCGGGCGTCACCCCTCGGCCAGTGCGCGGATGTCGTCGACAACCGCTGCCTGTAGGGTGACCGCTCAAGCGTTGGCACAAAGCGTGATCTACGTCGCACACACGGCCGCAAGGGTCGACATCAAAGGTCTCAAACGGAGGTTTCATGGGTTCAAACGTTGTTGGGTTCGGTGCGTTGGTGTTGTGTGCATTGCCTGCGCTGGCGGCACCCGACCCCGCTGCTGCCGCGCGCCTCGCGCAGCAAATCGGCCGTCCCACCACGAGCTACTTGCAGCTCAAAGACGTGGCCGCACGCTTTGCTCAAGTGGCTGACCACCCGACGCGCTTGTTTGCGCCGGGAGGGCCGCCGCTGGGCGTGTACCTGAACCGCTTCGCCACGCGCTACACCTGTGGCGACGACAACGCGGCGCAAAATGTCTCGTCGGTGGTGTGCGGCGCAAGCCCCGCGGATGTCGGCGGGTGGTCATACTCAAATGCCAGCTGGGACCAGATGAAAGGCTGCGTCACCGACATGTTCGCGCAGTTCAACCTCTTCGTCACCGATGTTGAACCCACCAGCGGTGACTACGTGGAGGCCATGGTCGGCGGCAGCCCCGACGAAGCAGGCATGCCGCAAGGGGTGGGCGGCGTCGCGCCGTTTTCATGCGGCCTTATCCCCGGTGCGGTGGTGTACGCGTTCGCCGACGTCTACGGCAACGATCCGCAAGGCATCTGCGAGACCGTCGCGCAAGAAGTCGCGCACGCGTTCGGCTTGGATCACGAGCTGTTGTGCGAAGACCCCATGACGTACCTGTCGGGCTGTGGCGCAAAGACCTTTCAAGACAACTACGCGTCGTGTGGTGAGTTCGAACCGCGCGAATGCTCTTGCAACATCCCCAGCCAAAACAGCGTGCAGATGATGCTTGAAACTCTCGGCGCGTCCGACGGCAGCCCGCCGCCACCGCCGCCCGACGACAACGAGATCCCAGTGGCCACGCTCGTGTCGCCCGCCGACCAACAGGTGCTGTTGTCCAACAGTGTCATCAGCATCGTTGCTGAGGTTTCCGATGACACCGCGCTGTCTATCGTTGAGCTCGAGTGGGACTTCACCAGCGAAACGATGTTTTGCCCCGGTGCAAACGGCGCGTGGGAATGCTCGATCACCGGCACGACAGCGACGTGGAATATCCAAGTCGGCGAGGGTGCGCGCAGCTACCGCGTGCACGTGCGCGATTTGGTCGGCAACGAGGTCACCACGCCGGACCGCACGATCTTTTTAACGGCGGACGGACAAACACCGCCCGACGACGCCATCGCGCCCACGGTGCTCGTGTTGTCGCCCATCAACGCCGCCGTGCTCGCGGCCAACAGCCAGCTCGAAATCATCGCGCTGGTGGCGGACAACGACGGGCTGTCGCGCGTCGAGCTCAATTGGCCGTTTCGTGGCGAGGTGTACCCATGTCCGCTTCAAACCGACGGCGTGTCGTGCACGATCGACGGCGACGTAGCCACGTGGTTGCTGCAGGTCGGTGAAGGCGATCGCGGCTTCAGCGTGCGCGTCACCGACCGCGCCGGCAACACCACCACCAGCCCCGAGCAAAACATCACGCTCGTCAATGGCGTCACGCCGCCCACCGACGGCAACACGCTGCCCGGTGACGCGGTGACACTTGCGTGCGGCGAGACCGTGTCGGTTGCCGGCGTCGACGGCGACTGGGTCGTCGTCACCGCACCAGACGGCGACGTCGTCACCGTGAGCGCGGCGGGCGCTGGCGCGACCTTGGTCGCCACCCACGACGGCACAGAAGTGTTGGCCGACGGCACGGGCAGCGTGCAGTACACGTCAACGGGCGCGACCCAAATCGCCATCGTGCCGGACTCGTCGGGCGGTGGCGCGCTCGCGGTGTCTGCGGCGTGCACATCCAAGCAAGCCGATGCGCCGCGCAACAAGCTTGGCCGCACGCCGACGCAGGGCACGTGCGCGCAGTGGGGCTCGACGGCGCCGCTGCTCGGTGTGGTGTTGTTAGCGCTGCGGCGTCGAAGGCTGACGCGCTAACGCGCCGCTGCAAGCTGAGGTTCAGCCCCTCACGCGTGTGATGACGGCAGCTGGCGATCGTCGGGAAGCACACGCCACCCCACGATCCACACCAGCGCCCCGACTCCAAGCGCCACCGGCACCATGGCGAGCGCGGCCGTCAAGTTGTGTGTGGCGTCGGAGATGGCGCCGATCAGCGGCGGTGACAACGCGTCGCCAAACGCGTGGATGCAAAAGATCGACATGCCAAAAGCGCGCGCCCGCAAGCCAGCGTCGACGGAGTTCACCAACATGGTGTTGACGGGGCCGTTGTACATCCACAAGAAAACTTGCGCCAACACCACCATGGCGACGATCCACGTCGGGTCGTCGAGCACAAACAGCGCCACGCACACGAGCGCCGTCGCTGGCAGGATCGTGATGCCGCTCGTCGCTAGATACGGTTGTTTCGTCCACGCGCGCGCTTTGTCGGCGATGAAGCCACCCAAAAGCGTACCGACGATGCCACCGACCACCGCCGACACGCCGGTCCACTGCGCCGCAGCCGCGACCGCCATGCCGTGCTCGCGCACCAAGAACGTCGCGAACCAATCCGCGATGCCACCGGTCGCGAAGCTCACGGCCGTGTAGCCGGCCACCGTGAACATGAAGGGGCGGTTGCGCAGCAGCTGCCTAAGCGCAGCCGGCCACGGTGGCGGTGCGCTGCTGGCGTCGTCGAACTGGCCGCGCGGGGGGTCGTGGATCAACAGCGCGAGTGCCGCGACCAGCAGTCCCGGCAAGCCGCAGATCAAAAACGCCGCGCGCCAGCCAAAAGCCTCGCCGAGCACGCCGCCGAGCACGAAGCCGATCGCAGCGCCAAGGGGCGTGGCGACGTAGAAAAAAGTCAGCACGCGGTTGCGGCGCGCGGGCGCATAAAAGTCACTGATGATCGCGGGCGCGATGACGGCATACGCTGCCTCACCGATGCCGACGGCCGCACGTGCGGCCAGCAGCGAGTAAAATCCCTGCGCACCCGCGGCAGCAGCGGTCGCTAGCGACCACACAGCGACGCCAACCGCGATCAAGACCTTGCGCGAGCCCTTGTCGGCGAGCGAGCCGAACACCGGCGAAAACAGCATGTACACAAAGATGAACGCGGTGAGCGGCAAGCTGGTCTGCGCGTCGGAGAGCGCGAGGTCCTTTTGAAACAACACTTTGACGGCAGACGGCACCCAGCGATCGATGTAGTTGAGCAAGTTCATCGACGTCAACACGACGACGGCAAACAGCGCACCGCGCGTTTGGGGCGTGGCCTTGTTCATCGCGGCACACCATCGGCGTCGAGCTCGACGACGCTGCCGCGGCCAAACACTGCGTCGCCTGCCAGCGCCGTCAGCGCAGGTTGCACGATTTTGCCGTCTCCAGCGACGAGGACTATGACCCCATCGCTGTCGCTGATGTGCGCGCGCGCGGCTTGCGCGATGGCTGCAGCGTCGACAGCTGCGTACGCGGTCGGCAAGTGCAGCCACTCGTCAAAGCCGAGACCGTAAAACACCAGCTCCGACGCGGCCGCCAGCGTGCGTGCGCCGGTGGCGAACTGCGCGGGGAACGCCAACAGCGCGCCGGTGCGCTCGCGCTCGAGCTCCGCCGACGTAGGCTCCTTCATGCCGCGCAATTCACTCGCGATCTCTCGCAGCGCTTGCTCCGTGACGTTGCTACGCACCGACGACGTCACCGCGAACGTGCCAAGCGTTTTTGAGTAGTTGAATGTGCCGCGCGCACCGTAGGTGTAGCCATTTTTTTCGCGCAAGTTCATGTTGATGCGCGACGAAAACCCGCCGCCTAAGATCTGCCCCATCAGCTGCGTCGCCGCGTAGTCATGCGCGCGCCGCGTTGGTCCTGCTTGCATGACCACCACGCTTGACTGGGCAGCACCGGGCACGTCGACAAAACAATACTTCGCGGGGGTCGCAAGAGGCGTCGTGATGCGGCGTGGCCGCGCGCTGCCGGCTTTGGGGGCGCCCCGCCAATTCGATAGATCGCGCGCAAACAGCGCCTGCAGCTGCGCAACGGTGACGTCACCTTGCACAAATAAGCGCGCGCCATCCGGGCGCAGCGCGTCAAACAGACGCTGACAATCGGCGGTGGTGATCGACCCGAGCGATGTCGACGTCGCCACCCCGCCAAATGCGTGGTTCGCACCAAAGCGCAAGCGCGACGTCAAGCGCGACGCGATGCTGTCGGCGCTGCCGCGCGACTGCGCCACCGCTGCCATCTGACGCGCGCGGACGCGCTCGAGGTCGGCGCTGCGCGTGGTGGGCGTCAGCAGCATCTCGGCCAACAGCGCCATCGCCGGCGCCAGTTGCTCGGTGGTGGCCGAGAGCGACACCGCGGACATTTCTCGCCAGTTGTCGGCCGAAATGCCGATGCCGAGGTCGGCTTTTTTAAGCTCGAAGGCGTTTTTGTCGAGCGCCGCGGTCGCCTCGTCGAATAGATCCATGCACACGTCAGCGCGACCCGCTTGCGTGGTGCTATCGGTGGCGCGGCCCAAGTCGAACTCGAGTTGCAGCTGCACAATCGGCAAGGTGTGACGTTGCACCAAATAACCGTCGATGGTGGTGCCGGGGATCGAAAAGCGCGTCACCGTCGGCACCACAAACGCATCCGGTGCCGGCACCGTCGGTTTGACATTTCGAAAACTGTCGTCTTGTTGCGCGAAGGCAGGCGCGCTCAAAAACGCCGCGAGGGCAAGCGTTACAATCCGTCTCGCACTCACTTGGCACCTCCTTGCGCCGGTGCGGGCGTCGTCACGACAACGACGCGCGGCTTGAGCAGCACCTGCCGAGCCTCAAACAGCGCGCGCTCAGGCGTCACAGCGCGCAAATCAGCGAGCCACAGCGACAGCCCGTCGGGGTCGCCTGTGTAGTGGTTGAAACTCTGCATGGTGTCGACGCGTGTCATCAAATCGTCCATCGCAAACAACGTTGAGGTTTCCGTGGCGATGACGCTGCGACGTAGCTCCTGTGCGTCGGGGGGCAGTGAGGTGATTTTGAGCAGTTCCTCGCGGACGATCTGCTCCACGCGCAGCTGCGACGCGCCGGGTTTGACACTTACAGCAATGTTAAACTGACCGCTAAAGCCGCGACCCGACTCGGAAACGCTGACGTCTTGCGCGAGCGGTTCATCGACGACCAACCGACGGTATAAGCGCCCCCAACCCGACGCGCCGAGCACGTCAGCGACGACGCTAAGCGCGTTGTCTTGGGGCGTAAAACGCGCGGCGCTAACGAATGACCACTGCACGCGCGTCAGCCGCGCAAACGCGTCCGCCACCTCGATACGCGCGCTGCTTTGCAGCACTGGCGCCAATGGCTTGATGTGCTTTGGGCGGGCCACGGTCGGCAGCCCTGCGAACCACTTGCGCACCAACGCCGTCGCTGCGTCGATGTCGATGTCCCCGGCCAACGCCACCGTGACATTGCTGGGCGCGTACCACTTCGAGAAAAACGCCCGCACGTCGTCGGTGCTGGCGGCCTGCAGGTCTTCGTGTTTGCCGATCGTCAAATACCGGTACGGGTGCCCCGGCGGGTACAACGCCGCCGCCGTCGCAAAGCGCGCCTTGCCATACGGCACGTTGTCGTAGCGCTGGCGGCGCTCGTTGCGCACCACCTCACGCTGGTTGTCTAAGCTTTTGTCGTTGAGCATCGCCAGCAAGAAGCCGACGCGATCGCTTTCGAGCCACAGCGCGGTCTGCAGTTCATTGGACGGCACCACTTCAAAGTAGTTGGTGCGGTCGGTGTCGGTGGTGCCGTTGACCCCTGTCGCCCCGGCTTGCCTGAGCACGTCGAAGTGTACGTCTTCGCCGATGTGCTTGGCGCCTTGAAACATCATGTGCTCGAACAAGTGCGCGAAGCCGCTTTTTCCTTCTTGTTCGTCACCGCTGCCGACGTGCACCCATAGGTTGACCGCGACCAGCGGCGCGCGATTGTCCTGGTGGAGCAAGACCTCGACGCCGTTTTCGAGCATGACGCGTTGGTACGCGACGTGGTTTGCTGCGGGTGACGGTGCAACCGCGGGTTGCGGCGCGGCTGCGTTCGCGGCGGACGACGATGCTACGGTGTCGTGAGGCGGTGCAAACGCCAAGCAGGTGCAGACAAACCAAAGCATGCGTGCGTCTTACGTCAACTCCACTCACTGTGGCTAGGCCGCGGCACCAACCGCGACGTCAAGGGGTGCGCGTAAACTCGACGCATTGCGCGTTTGCACCGATGACGTCTTCGCACAGACCCTGCCCCGTGAGGATATCGAACAGGTCGTCGAGCTCAGATTGCTGCACCGCGAGATCGACGAGCACGTCGAGCACGTGGTTGGCGAACAGCTCAAAATCCGCGTCAACAAGGCCGAGCGCGTTATGCGTCTGCCCCATGGGACGGCATTGATCGACCTCGCCGCCTGAAATGCCGAGTAGTGGCCCGTCGACCAGGGCGTTCGCGCCGTTTTGCTCGTCGTCATCAAACTCAGCGAGTGGGTCGTCGCTGTAGTCGTCGGGGCCGCCGAGCAGCTCTGACAGTTGCCGGTAAAGGCAGGTCGCAAAACGAGCCTTGGCGTCGTCGTCGGTGGCTTGCGTGATGAAAAACGAGCCAATCGCAACGTCGTTGCTGAGCCGGACCAGCAGACAGTCTTGGTCGTTGCACTCATCTTGGCCGAGGTCATTGGTGTCGCCGCCCAAAAAATCGTCGCCACTGATTAAGCGCACGAGCCCTGGTTTGCGGCCGAGTCGGTTGTACAACTCCTCGTCGTCACTCGGTCGTTCAACGACGTCACTCGCGAGCGCAGACATGGTCGCAAGCAGCGCGTCGCGATCGGCGACGGCTGCACCCGCAGTGGCTTGCGCGAGGTCGTCGAGCAGGTCGGCGAAATCCTGTTGCGCCACGCCCAGCCCTTGGTGCGCGCGCAGCATGTTGCGGCAGGTGACGGTGGCGCCGATGTCGACAAGGTCTGGCAGGTCCGCTTGCGCGTCGACGTTGCCGATGCCGGGGTAGCTTGCGCCGGGCTTGCCGGTCGCCGCTGCAAGCTCATGGTTCAAACAGCTCACCAAGCGATCAACGTCGAGCGACGTGTTGGAAAAAAACGCGTTGATGCGCACGTCAGCGAGCACAATCGGCACAAACGCATCGACGATGCGGGCGATGCCGTCATCGCTGCCAAGGCGCGCAAACAACGATACCTCGCCTTCACCTTCACCTTCGCCTTCACCTTCACCTTCACCTTCACCTTCGGCAGCCGGCGCGGGACACGCGACATTGAGGGCGAGCGCAAACAAACAAAGACGGCGAGCAGGCATGCTCGACGTTAGCGCGTTCGTGCGCCGACGGCTCACGCCCCGCTGTTGACCCAGCGTGACCGTGTCGGGATGTCGAACGCTGCGTGCCTTACGGACCACTGAACGGGCCATCGACGACGACGTTGCCGGCTGGCACAGTTAAACGGCCACCGCGAGCAGGTGCCGGGCACCCGCCGTCGCTGCGGCCGCGGATCTGGACGCCGGATCTACCTACATCTCGCACCATCCTCAGGTGGGCGGAGGGGACGCGCCTTGCGACCGCGTTGTGACGAAAACCACACAAGGCCGCCGCTCGCGTCCGGAGGACTGATGACCGACACCACCGTTGCCAACCGCCCACTGCCCTCCACGCCCGCCTTGCAGCGCACGGTGCAACACGGTGACCTGATCAAGCAGGGTGCACACGGCGCGGCAGTCAAAGACGCACAGCTACTCCTGCAGGCGCACGGATTTTCCGTCGGCCCGCACGGCGCGGATGGCGTGCTCGGCAACGACACCGCGCGCGCGCTCAGGGCGTTTCAGACCAAGCGCGGCATCGCACACGACACCACGATCGGTCCCGAGACATTGCGCGAACTGCGCACACCGACGGCGGGCGTCGACGCGCGCAAGGGCGTGGAGCGCGGCACCGTGCCGAAAGCGACCGAGCGCATCCCCGGCATGTCGGGCGAGGAGCTGCGCCGGCGCGCGCAGGTGGACGCGGGCAAGCGCACAGCAGGCGGCGGCGGTGGCGAACCCGTCATCACGCCCGTCAACGACACACCCGAGCAGGCAGCGCGCAGCGTGAAGGAAGGCTTGGCGCCGCGCTCGATGAACGAGCGTGAAAAATACAACCACTACGCTGCCATCGTGAAGCAAAACGGTGGCACGCTCGACCCCAACAAGCCCACCGTGCTCGCCTTGCGCGGCCAAGACATCAACGGCAACCGCCACGCCACCACCAGCGCACGCAAGTTCGATGACACGTTTGTGGTGTTGACGCCTGACAAACGGGTGGTGGAGCTGAAGGGCTCCACGCACTCGGGCCAAGTGACGTCGAGCTTGGTACCGCACGTCGGCCGCATCAACGAAGGCAACTATCGCGTCAGCGGTAGCGAGGGACTTAAGTACGGCAAGCCGCAGTTTCGCGTCACGACCCAGGGTGGCAATCACAACATCGCGGCCGTGCGCGACCTAAACAACGACGGCAAATTTTCGCCCAGCGAGATCGATGCCGCCAAGCGCCGCGGCACCACCCAAGATGGCATTTTGTTTCACACGGGCACGAACGATTCGCCCCACTCGATCGGTTGCTTCACGATGCCTCCCGCTGTGTACGATCGCTTCGTCAACGCTGTTGGCAAACGCGGCTTCAACTTTAGCTTGGTGAGCGCGAACTAG
>JAYTVG010000010.1:0-9219 GCA_043744135.1 Deltaproteobacteria bacterium
AGCAAGCGGCCGGTCTTCATCGTCGTCAACAGGTCGGCCGCGTGCAGACCAATGCCGCCGGTGACGTTGGCGGACATGATGTTGCCGCTCAAGTTGCCCGGCGTCAGCACACCAAACACCAGCTGCGTGACGGGACCGAGGGCCTTGGTGGGCGTGACGTCGGTCTCGCCGGTGACGCGCGCTGCGACAAAGCCCATCACCACCGCGAGCGGCACAGCGATGACGCCCGCCCACACCGGAATTCGGTACAGATACGCCATCAACGCCACCACCACTGGGGCAAGCAGCGTGAAGCCGACGGGGAACCACCACGCCGGCGCTTCAACCTCGTCATCGGCGCGCACATCCCGGTTGCGAAACGCGCCGCCCACCGCGGTGAGCGCGCGCCAGATGCTCTTGGCGTCTAACGCGAACGCCATCAAGCCGCTGCTCACGAGCAGCGCGGCGCCGGGCCACACCGACACGCCGACGATGTTTTTGTACGTCACTTCTTTGATGACGCCGTCCGCGACCCACTGCGGCGCCAACACGGCGTAGGTGAGCGCACCGCCCAGCAGCATCGACCACGCGGTGCGAAAGCTCATGAGCGCGCCGGCGCCGAGCAGCACCACTTCCATCTTAAGTGACAGCGTCCACTCCTTAAGCGCACGCCCCGCGAGCGTGCCGGGCAGCGCGATGCTGGCGGGGAGATTAAACGGCATCCACGCCGCTTTGGCATCGCGAAACCAAGCGACCGCGGCGCCGAACACTGCGGCGTACGCGAGCAGCTTCGCTTTGCCCGCGCCGGCGCTCGCACCTTGCGCGTCGGCGCCGTGGATCGATCGCAACGTCGCTGCGGTGGCGGTGCCGGTGGGAAATGCCAAGTTCTCCTTGTTGATGAGCTGGCGTTTGATCGGGATCGCCGCGAACACGCCCATCGCCGCGATGACCGCGAACCACAGCACCATGCCCCACGTGGTTGGTCGCACGGCGGTCACCATCAGCAACGCGCCGAACGCAGCCATGTTGCCACCGCCCGTCATGTAGCCGGCGCCTGAGGCAACGGTGGTGAGCGCGTTATTTTCGAGCAAGCCAAGCGGCGTTTTGACGATCCGCAGCGCGTGCAGTGCGCGAAACACCGCGAACGCCAAGATGCACGCGGTGAGCGTGACGCCAAGACTCCAGCCGGTTTTAAAAAACACGTAGAGGTTCGACAGGCACAACACAGCGCCGAGCACCATGCCCATCAGCACCGCACGCACGGTGAGCTGCGGCGCGTCGGGTTGGTACACGTCACGGCGCCAGCGTGCGTCGGCGTCGTCGTCGTCGAGGTTGGCGCTGGGCGCGACGGTCGTGGTCATCAAACACTCCTGCAACAAAAACGGCTGCGGTTCGCAACTACACGGTGAGGTAGCCGCCATCGACGACGATGCTCGCGCCCGTCACATAGCTCGACGCTGGGGACGCCAAAAACAGCACCGCCCCCGTCATCTCGTGCGGCTTAGCGACGCGCCCCATCGGCACGTGTTTGAGCACCTCAGGTAGCAAAGCGTCGTTGTGGACGATGGCGGCTGCGAGCTTGGTGTCGGTTAGGCCGGGCAACAGCGCGTTACAGCGAATGCCGTCGCTGGCGTACTCTTTCGCGAAGCACTCCGTCATGCTGATGACCGCGGCTTTGGTCATCGAGTACACGCCTTGAAACATGCCGGGCCGCACGCCGTTGATGCTGGCGACGTTGATGATGCTGCCGCCACGCGCCGCAGTCTGCTGTTGCATCAACGCCACCGCGCGGGCGCTGCAAAAAAACGCGCCGCGCACGTTGACGTCCATGGTTTTTTGAAACGCAGCGGTGGTGGTGTCGGCGATGGGTCCCAGATACACGCTGGTGCCGGCGTTGTTGAGCAACACGTCGACGCGGCCGTGCGCGGCCTTCACGTGATCGAATAGGGCATCAATGTGTGCGAGTTCTCCGACGTGGCAGGCAAACGCACTTGCATGGTGACCTTGCGCGCGGATCGATGCTGCGACGCGCTCGCACTCCTCAATTCTTCGTGACGCGACGACGACGTGCGCCCCTGCCCCCGCCAACACGCGCGCGCACGCTTCACCGATCCCGCGGCTGCCGCCGGTCACAACGGCAACGCGTCCCGTCAAATCAAACGACGGCATCATCTCGGTCATGCGGGCTTTCGATAAAAGTCAGCCACGACGTAACTGCGCGCGTAGACAACGAACGCAAGTGCAGCGACCAAGGCAAAAGCGGCGAAGAAAAACATTTGAAAGGCGGTGACCCCAAAGCCCGTGTCTGCGATGCGCATCGTCACGGCCTCGTTTTTGACTGTGGCATTGACCAGCAGCACCCACAAATTGCCGATGGTGACGCTGAGGTTAAACACGCTCATCACGACGCTTTTCATCGCGGGGGGCGCTTGGCTGTACGCAAACTCTAAGCCCGTCGCCGACACCAGCACCTCGCCAAACGTCAACAGCGCATAGGGCAACACTTGCCACACGATGCTGAAGGTGTTGCCGCCATCCAAGCGCAGCTGCATGAGGCCCACCACGATCCACGCGAGGCCCGAAAACGCGATGCCTGTTGCCATGCGCCGAAGTGCTGTCGGCTCAAAGCCGGCGCGCCGCAACATCGGAAACAGCACCAAGTTGTTGAATGGGATCAGCAACATCACAAGCGCAGGGTTGAGCGCTTGCATCTGCGACGACTGAAACCACGCGGGCTTACTCATGGCATTTGCTTGCAACACCCACGTCGACGCCTTTTGATCGAACAACGACCAAAACGGCGTCACCAACGCAAACACCACGAGCACGCGCAGCACGCCACGCGCGCCGTCGACGGCAACGTCCGGGTGGACGCCGCGCGCGCGCTCGATCTGCAGCCACGTGCCGGCGCCGCCGCACGCCATCAGCACCACCAACGCCAAGCACAAGCCGGTGACGATGGTGAACGTTTCGGTGAGCGGGATCAGCGCAACGCACCCGCACGCCAACATCACGCCGGCGAGCGCCAAAGCTAAACCAGTGCGCGTGCCGCCTTGCGTCGATAGCAGCGCCGTGCGCGCAACCTTAAAAAACGCGTGCGGGTCGGCATCGCCGCGCGTCGGTGCCACCATCACGTAACGGTTGCGCGCCCACCAAAAAATCACCGTGGCGATCAGCATCAACACGCCCGGCACACCAAACGCGACGCGCGCGCCGTAGGTCTTAAGCAACAGCGGCATCAACAGCGTCGCGAAAAATGAACCGAAGTTGATGATCCAATAAAACGCATCGAACACCACCTTGGCGCGATGTTTGTTGGTCGCGTCGAACTGGTCGCCGACAAACGCGGACACGCACGGCTTGATGCCGCCGCTGCCAAGCGCTATCAAAAACAATCCTGCGAAGAAGACGTTTTTGCTGCCGTCCGCCAGCGACAAACACAGCTGCCCAACGCAGTACACCAAGCTCAGGTACAAAATCGTGCGGTACTTGCCCAAAAAGCGATCGCTCAACCAACCGCCCAGCAGAGGGAAAAAATACACGCCGATGACGAAGGTGTGAAACACCTCTTTGGCAGCGCCTTCACGCTCGGCTTGCGGGATGATTTCGCTCGCGGCAAATAGCAAAGCTGACGACGACAAAAATTGCGTCAAGATGTTGCGCATGCCGTAAAAACTGAAGCGCTCGCAGCCTTCGTTGCCGATGATGAACGGGATTTGCGCAGGGAGCGGTGCGGCCGCGTCGGTGCTTTTTGCGTCGGTCATGCGCGCGTTGTGGCGCGGGGAGCGCGTCGTGACAACCGGCGCTTACGTCAGCGTCTCGCCGCCCAGCGCTGCGAAAAAGCGGCTCGCTTTGCCGCGGGAGGTGCGGCCCTTGACGCCGGCGCGAGCGAACAGCGCGTGCAGGGCGGCGGCGGCGTCCGCAGTGCTGACGCCATCTGGTACCTCGAGCTCGACTTCGTGGTGGGTCTGATCGCCGGGGAACATGCTGCGGTCGAGCTCGAGCACACACGCAAACGTCACGCCGCTGGGTGCGCGCAGTTGCACCGGCACCCGAATGCGCTCGTTTCGCAAACGGCCAATGACGATGAGCCGTTGACCCGCGAGCAGCGCCCGCAGCCGCGCAACCAAAGCCGCGCGTGACGCACTGCCGCCTGCGAGGCATGCGAGTGCGTCGCCCTGCCCCGCCAACAACTCCGCGGCAACATCCGCGTCGACGTCGACTTCTTCTTCTTGCACCACCGTTAAGCCGTCGGTTGCGGCCGCTGTGCTTGCAACGGGACTCTTTGCGGTCAGCGTGTAGTGCGCAGCGTCCGACGTCCGTTCGCACCGCAAGCGCAGCGTGACGCCGATCCGCAGCAAATCGCGCGCGGGCGTGTCGAGGTAGTTGTTGTCTTGATACGCGGTGGGTGCGGGCGTTCCCCCGCTCGCTATGCCGATGCGCATGAGCGCGGACAAATCGTCCACGCGCAGCTTGAGCTCCACCTCAGTGCCGGTTGCGCCCACGCGCTACTCCTTTGACCGCACGCCGACCCAATACATGCCGACTGCCATCGCCAAAAATGGCAGCATCGGCCACCACGTGTCGACGTGCGCGAACGGTAGTGCGTTTGACATGTCGAGGGCGCCGTTGGCACCGGGGATGGTCTCGATGACGCTTTGTAAGACCCCCGTGATGGCACCGCCAGCGATGAGGCCCGATGCCATCAACATGCCGGGCGAAAATTCGCTCTCGCCGTGGCCTTGTTGTTTGCGTTTGCGGTCGACCAAAAAGCGCACCGCGCCACCGACAAAAATGCCGGCTGATGTGCTCACGGGCAAATACAAACCGACCGCGAACGGCAACGCCGCCACGCCCACAAGCTCCATGATGAATGCCAGCAACACACCGATGAGCACGAGACCCCACGGCAACTTGCCGCCCAGCGTCCCATCAATGATCAAGCGAAACAGCTGCGCTTTTGGTGCGTCGAACTTCGCGACTGGCTCGCGCAAATACCCAGGCACGCCTGAGTCGTTCACCAAGTAGGTTGCGCCGCCTTTTTCTGGCGTGAACACGCGGTACGGTTTGCCGTCGACACCAAGCTCGGTGTCGGCGTCTGCAGGCACCACCCAACTCGACGAGGCGTCGACCTTCGCGCTCACCGCAGCCAAACGGTAGGGCACGGTGCCGCACACGCCTGGGTCGACCAAGAAGCGAATGTGGTTGGTCTCGTCGACGAGGTATTTGCCGCGCAACACGGACGTGCCGTCTTGCACGACGTCTTCTTTCACATACGCGACGCGGTAGCTGTTGCCGTCGGGGCCGCGTTCCGTTTGCGCGGTGACTTCGCTTGCGGTGTAGCTCGCGAACTGCATGGCTTTGTAGGTCGTGGCGCCACGGTTGAGTTGTTCAAGCACAAAGCCGATGGCGATAGCCGAGCTGACCACGCCCACCAAGATCGCGAGCTGTTGCGCGCGCGGTGTGCTGCCCACTAAAAAGCCGGTCTTTAAGTCTTGCGACGTGGCGCCACCGACGCTCGCTGCCACGCACACCAGCGCCGCCGTGGACAGCGCCATCGCTTTATAGCCAACGCCCACCCAGCCCACGGCGACGAAGAGCCCGCACGTGATGAGCAAGGTAGCGACCGTCATCCCCGAGATGGGGTTTGACGAGCTGCCGATTTCGCCCGTGATGCGCGAGCTGACGGTGACAAAAAAGAAGCCGAACATCAGCACCAACACTGCGCTGACGATGTTGATGCCGAGCACCGGCGCCAACCAGATCGCCAACACCAGCGCCACCGATCCGCCCACAACGACGGTGATCGGCAGATCTTTTTCGGTGCGCAAGGCTTTTTGCGACGACGCGTTGTTGGCCTTGAGCGACTGCAGGCCGCCGCGAAACGCGCTGAAGATGGTGGGCACGGCGCGAGCCAGCGAGATGAAGCCGCCCGTCGCCACGCAGCCCGCGCCGATGTACAAAATATACGCGTTGCGGATGTTGTAGGCCGACATCGCAGAGATGAGCTTGATGGCGGGGTACATCGGCGTCGTCATGCTGTCGCCAAAGATGTGCACCAGCGGCACCAGCACCATGAAGCTCAGCACGCCACCCGCGAACATATTCGCGGAGACTTTGGGGCCGATGATGTAGCCGACGCCGAGCATGGGCGGGCTGACTTCGAACGCCAACAGCGCCCCTTTCAATCGACCGCCGAGGTCCGCGGCGAACTCAGCGGTGTCCTTCCACAACTTGAAGATGAGGTTGCTGGCCGCATACGCCACACCGACGAAAAAGCCGATGAACACGGTCTTGGCGTTGGTGCCGCCTTGTTCACCGACGATGAGCACATCGGCGCATGCGGTGCCCTCGGGGTACGCGAGCTTTTTGTGCTCCTTGACGATCAAGCCATGGCGCAGCGGAATCATCATCAACACACCGATGAGACCACCGAGCAACGCCACCAACAAAATGCGCGACAGCTCAAGCTCAAAGCCCATCAACAACAAGCTCGGCAACGTGAATGCCACGCCCGCTGCGATGGACTCGCCGGCGCTGCCCGTGGTCTGCACGATGTTGTTTTCGAGGATCGACGACGGTGCCAGCTTCATGCCCTTGCCGAGCCAGCGAAACAGCGTGATCGAAAGCACCGCCACGGGGATGGACGCGCTCACCGTTAAGCCGACCTTCAAGCCCAAGTACACCGACGACGCTGCGAACACGACGCCGAGCAGGGCGCCGATGACGATGCCCCGCAGCGTGAATTCGCGCGGGCTTTGGTCCGCGGGCACAAACGGTTGGTGGTCGGCGCCGGCGTCAGCGGCGGTGGCGAGAGGGGACGCGGAGGTCGTGGGGTCAGCCATCGGCGGGTGCTAGCAGGTGCACGGTGCGCGCGAAACCGTTCGATGTGGATCGTCACTTACCGAGCGCTGCGCGAACAGCTAGCACGCGGTGTGAGCCGCAAACGTGAAAAGCAGCGCGACGACCGACGCGAACTCGCGCGCCAACTGGGAGGCGTGGTGGACGCGGATCTCGCTGACACGCTGCGATCGCACGCGCGCGTCACGCAACCGGCCCTCGACGCAGCGTTGACATTGCACGCCGTCAAGCGCGGGTTGCTGTCTCGCGCGCAGCCGCTTGCGCTGCAGGTGTCGACGTTCGTTGTCGATGCGTCGGGTGCGCGCTTGGCGGTCGCTCGGCGCTGGCAGGCGGCCGCCACGCGTTCGCTTGGCAACATCGCGCTGGTCAAGACGCACGACGCCGGCGACGACACGCTGCGCTACACACGACCAGCGCATTTCATCATCGTTGTGCTGTTGACGGAGGGTGCTGACAACGACGACGCGGCGCGCTGCTGGACGACGCTGTGCGACCCGCAAGCGTGTGTGGTGGACGGCAGCGTTACTATCGACACCGCAGCGCTGCGCACCATCACGAGCGCCCGCGCCACCACGCTGCACGCGCGCGGCGACGTGGCTGCGCTCGGCAACGCCGCGGCGTTTTGTGCGAGCGCCCTGTTCAGCGTCAGCGGCGTCGGTCGCGTCGACGACACCGTGGCGGTGCCTTTGCTCAGCGCCGATGGCAAACTGAACGCAACCGTCGCGCTGCGCGTGCGTTTCTAGCGGCGCGCTCAAA
This sequence comes from Deltaproteobacteria bacterium, assembly GCA_043744135.1. Taxonomy (GTDB): domain Bacteria; phylum Myxococcota; class UBA727; order UBA727; family VGSZ01; genus JAYTVG01. The sequence goes on from JAYTVG010000010.1 coordinate 7,597, forward strand.
TATCGCTGGTGCCGGGCGCAGGTGCGGTGGTGGCGCCGGCGGGCAACGACAGCGCCGTCAACGCGTCAAGCAAGCGCTCCATGTCGCTGCGGCTCTTGGAGGTCCAAAAGAAGTCGTCGGCGCTTTTGTGCTTCACGCGCACGCCGTACCAGTCGCCCGACTTCTGCAGCGCGATGGTGTCGACTTGGTCAAAGCGCACCACGCTGTTGCCGATGCCGTTTTCGCACGCGTACTTGACCGTCATGATCTGCGGCGCGTTTTCGATGTCGACCACGCAGCCTTGCACGACGTTGGCGTTGATCATCGCGGTCGCTTCCGCCATCGGATCCGTCACGCGCGCAGGATTTGGCGTGTACGCGACGGTCTCGATCGACGCGCAGGCGACCGCGGATAAAACAAGGACGACGGCGAAGATGGTGCGCAGATTCATAGCGCCGTTGTCTGACGCGCGCGCAGCGCCGTCAACCCCACCACACGCCCCGCCCTCAAACCTGTGGGATGTAACGACCTTTGCACTGCGATGAACGCCGCAGGTCGCGCAAGCTTTGATTTGTGCCGTCTGCCGGTTGGCGTACCATCACGACGCATGAGAGTTGAGTCGATTCGCCTCAAGAATTTTCGTACCTTTAAGTCGCTCGAGATGAAGGACATCCCAGCGTTTTGCGTTTTGGTTGGGGCGAACGGCACCGGCAAGAGCACGCTTTTTTCCGTGTTCGCGTTTTTGCGCGACGCAATGGCGACAAACGTCACAAGCGCGCTCGGTCGGCTCGGCGGCAGCCGAGGGTTTCAAGAAGTGCGTTCGCGTGGGTGTACCGGCAGCATCGAGATCGAGCTGAAGATTCGTGCGGACCTTGGCAAGAAGAGCAAGCTCATCACGTACGCGCTTGAAATCGACGAGGACAGTAACGGGCGCCCCATCGTCAAGCGTGAACAGCTTAAATACAAACGTGCGCGGTACGGCCAGCCGTGGAGCTTTATCGATTTTTCAAACGGCACCGGCCAAGCCGTCACAAACGAGCTCGACGAGCTCAACGACGAAACGCAACTCAAGCGCGAAGCACATGAGCTGAAAAGCCCTGACTTGCTTGCCATCAAAGGGCTGACCCAGTTTCGCGATTTCCCTGCCGCAGTCGCGCTGGGGAATCTCATCGAGAATTGGCATCTGTCCGACTTCCACATCAACCGAGCGCGACCCGAGCAGGAAACCGGCTACGCCGAGCATCTGTCAAGGGAAGGCGAAAACCTCTCGTTGGTGATCGACTATTTACAGAAGCACCAAACGGAGGTTCTCGTCGACATTTTGACGCGGTTGGCTCGGCGCGTACCCGGAATCACCCGGGTCGAATCAAAGACCACCGAGGAGGGCCGCGTCTTGCTGAAATTTCAAGACGGCGCGTTTGAGGACCCCTTCCTGGCGCGTTATGTGTCAGACGGAACCATCAAAATGTTGGCATATCTTGTGTTGTTGTTGGACCCAAACCCGCACCCGCTTCTTTGTGTAGAAGAGCCCGAAAATCAGCTCTATCCAGATTTGCTGTCCGAACTAGCCGAAGACTTTAGACAGTACTCGGTACGTGGGGGTCAGGTGTTTGTTTCGACGCACTCGCCGGATTTTCTGAACGC
>JAYTVG010000011.1:0-2761 GCA_043744135.1 Deltaproteobacteria bacterium
TGCGCTTCGTGCTCGTGGGCGATGGCCCCGAAAAGCAAGCGCTGATGGCAAGCGCTACGCAGCGCGGGCTAGACAACGTGCGGTTTTTAGATCCGGTACCCGCGCGCGATGTGCCGGCACTGCTCGCGAGCGCGGACGCCATCGTCGTCACGCTCAAAATGGACATCCCCGGTGCGGTGCCCTCGAAGATCTACGAAGCGATGGCCAGCGACAAGCCCGTGGTGTTGGTGGCGCACGGCGAGGCCGCCGACATCGTCAACGCCGCCGGTGGCGTCAGCGTCGAGCCCGGCGATCTCGACGGGCTGCAGCGTGCCGTTGTCGATATCGCCGATCACACAGACGCCTGGCGTGCTCGCGCGCAACAAGCGCGGGAAAAAACCGTGCAGCACTACGACCGCGGCACCATCGCGCGGCAGTTCATCCGCACGCTTGAAGCCGAGCTGTAGCTCGCGTCGCAGTCGTCGACGAGGTCGCGCATCAACCTCCCGCTGTGCGGCGCCCCCAGCGCGTGGCTAAAAAAAGCGCGTGGCTAAAGAAAGCGCGTGGCTAAAAAAAGCGCGTGCCAAGCCGCGCGCCTGCAGCGACCACGTCGGACTGGGCTTGCAGGCTGAGCGCACAGCCGTTGGCATCGACGCGGACCTCGACGAACAGCACCACCCCACTGTCTGTTTGGCGCGTGGCGGGTGCAGCGATCGCGAGGGGGGCTGCGCCCGACGCGCTCGGCCCAAGCGCACGCAGCGCGGTGCCGAAGCGCATCGCGGGCTCCATGGGGCTCACGCACGCCAGCGGTGTGGACGCGATCGCCGTCGACAACAGCAGCCCGACGAGGCCGCGGCAGTTGCCCGCGTAGGGGCCGAGCGCAAATGCGTTACAGCGGACGACCGCCGCCGCGTCGGTGAACATGGGCGCGCCGATCGCCACCTCTGGCAGGCCGTCGCCGTCGACGTCGCCAAGTGCCGTGATGCTGGTCCCCCACGCCGCGCGCAGCCCGTCGCCGCCAAACGCGTCCGGTGTCGGCACCACCGCGGCGATGTAGCTCGCCAGCGACGTCGCCACCGAAACGGCTCCCACCGCAGGCGCCCCAAATGCAAGATCGTCGCGCCCATCGCCGTCGATGTCGCCCAGGTCTGCGATCACGCTCACGCGTGGCGCGGCAATCGTGAACGCTTCGGTCAACAACACACCGTCGATGATGCGGACGTCCGTTTCTGTCGACACCGCGAGGTCCGCGTACCGGTCACCGGTGAGGTCGCCCACCGCCGCGACCACGACGCTGCCGCCTGCGAGCACTTCGACGGCACCTTGCGAAAACACCGTGTCTTGCCCGGGACCTGGGCAGCCTGCGTTTGCCAACAAGCGTCCGTTGTCGACGACGAACAACAAGCCTTCTTGGGTCGCGGTCGCGGCCCCGACGGCGATCGACGTTGCGAACGTCGAGTCATCACCGACGATGCGCCGCGGCGTCAATGAAAAGTCACCGGGCACGTCGTCGCCAGCAGGGGGATCCGCGTCGATCGCGAGCGGGTCAAACACGAAGCACAGCACGAGCCCAAGGTTCGCTTGTGCGGCGTAGATCGTGCGTAAGCCATCGGGACCCACATCGCGCTCCACTGCGAGGGCAGCAGCGAGACCCGGTGCGACGACCGTTTGCTTCAGCCTCGGTACGCCTGCGCGGTTGACGAACAGCGCGACGCCACCGAGCTGTCCGTCGGCGCCAGCGATACCGGGCATCGCGGCCACCAGGTCGGGCGCGCACTGCTGCGCACCGTCCACGTTGGTCCGCGACGGCGCTGCGGCCGCGCAAGGGTCGAGCGTCGGGCGTGAGATGCACGTGCTGCGATCCCCCGTGGCCGCTGCGCAGACAAAACCGGCCTCAACCACACACGCACCATCGCAGCCGTCACCCGCGACGGTGTTTTTGTCGTCGCAGTCCTCTTTGACGGTGCGCGCGCCGTCGCCGCATCCGGGGTCGCCTTCGCCTTCGCCTTCGCCTTCGCCTTCTCCTTCTCCTTCACCTTCTCCCGCGAGTGGGCGGAGGCAAACCCGCTCCCGGCACAGCAGCGGTGTTGGGCAGTCTGCCGGTTGTGTGCAGGCAAGGCCGACCGCCGACGCGGGCGGCAGCACGCAGCCCACGGCGCTCACCGCGCACCACACGACCACCAACACCACTCGCATCCACGAAGGGTATCACGGTTGGCCTTGTTATCGCTCAGCAGCGGCCAGGCCATGCGCTTGCCCCGATCGGTGCGCTGTCGGCGTGCAGTGCTTCATCCGACGCGCAAGCTGAGCGAGGTCGTGTCGTGTCCATCATCGACACTCAACTCACAGCCGTCGTCGTGGCGATGACGGCTGTGCGTGACCGCGCACGCGCACTGCCCGCGTGAGATCCGTGCATTGAACGCTTCCGCCTGTGTGCGACTCACACCGCGCGCGACGCCATCGCGTGCGCAAGACCGACGCACAGCGCTGCACGGCACCCGCACGGCACACTGCGTGATCGTTTGCGGGGGCGGTTTTGCTGTGGCACGAGACGCTGTGACCAACACTCCCGCCCCCGTGCCGTTTTTTCGCCCGCACATCGGTGACGACGAAGTCAACGAGGTGACAGCCGCGCTCAAGAGTGGTTGGCTCACGACCGGTCCGCGCGTCAAGCAGTTCGAGAAGGAATTCGCGACCGCTGTCGGTGCCAAACACGCGCTCGCGCTCAACTCCTGCACCGCCGCCCTGCACCTCGCTGTCGAAGCCCTCGGGCTTGCGCCAG
>JAYTVG010000012.1:0-2761 GCA_043744135.1 Deltaproteobacteria bacterium
CGACGCCGCGGTGGATTTGAAGAGTTACCTCGACAACGTCGGCATGAACGACACGCAAAAGGCAACCGCAGCGTTTGTCGCTGAGACGCTCGGCGACGAGATCGACTCAAAGACCATCGACTTGACGCCATCGTCTGCCAACAACTTCGTCATCAATCTGTCGAACCCGGGCACCACCGCGCCAACCGTGATCGTCTCGGCAGCCCACAGCGCGCGCAGCCGCACGGGGATTTTCATCGGCGTCGCGGCGGCGATCGTGCTCGGGCTCGGCGGTGCCGCCGTCATGCTGGTGCCCGAAGTGCGGTCGTTGCCGCCACCCGCCGTCGACGTGGCGGTGGCAAAATCCGTGCTCGGTATCGCGACCGATCCGCCGGGAGCGAGCGTGCGCGTCGACGGTGTCGATGTCGGCGTATCACCGCTGCAGCTCCACACGCTCACCGACAGCGCGCACGTCATCGTGTTGACGCTGCCGGACTACCAAGATGTGCGCTTCGAATCGACCCTCAAGCCCGGCGAAGCGCAGACATTCATGAAAGCGATGGCGAAGAAAATCGGCCAGCTGACGCTCGCGTCGGATCCCGCGGGCGCCGAGGTCTTTGAGGGGAGCGTCGCGCTCGGGATCACTCCCGTTGTGCTCACGCTGACGCCGGATGAGGTGCACGTGTTGCGTTTGGTGTCGGCAGGGCAAAGACGCCTTGTTGGCACACTGGACGTCAAGCTCGACGCCGGCGCGGTCGAGCAGCGCAGCGTCAAGTTGCGCGACCCAAAGACGGCCGTCAAAACGCCCGAGCACCGCACGCCCGAGCCGGGGGCTGCGATCGGGGCCGGCGCGATGGGATCGTTGACGGTGCGCACGCAGCCGTGGGTGAAGATCGCGATCGACGGCCTTGCGCGCGGCTCCACGCCGCTCGCAAACGAAGTGCTCGCAGCCGGACGCCACGTCGTCACGCTCGTCAACGAAGAGCAAGGCGTCAACGTCACCAAGACCATCACGATTGAAGCCGGCAAAAAATCCAAGTTCGATTGGCAGTTGATGCCGAAGTGACTTCAAGCGCGCCGTGAGCTCTGCTCGCTTCATGATGCGCTTGCGCTGAACACCGCCAGCCCGCTTGCGTCTCGGCACACACGGTTGCATCACGTCGGCATGGCCGACCCGCAACGTCCCCACGATGGCTCTCCTGCGCTCGACGCCCCGTTGGCGCTGTGGGAAAAACTCGCCCGCAAGGAAAGCGGCGGCAAAGACCCGTCCAGCCTCGGCACCACCACCGCCGAGGGCCTCACCCTCAAGCCGCTGTACACCGCTGCGGATCTCCCGCCCGACAGTGCCGCGCACGTCCCCGGTGTCGCACCGTTTTTGCGTGGACCGCACGCGACCATGTACTCGCAGCGCCCGTGGACGATCCGTCAGTACGCTGGCTTTTCCACCGCGGAGGCGAGCAACGCGTTTTACCGTGCGAACCTCGCGCAGGGTCAACGCGGCTTGTCGGTGGCGTTCGATCTCGCGACCCATCGCGGCTACGACAGCGATCACGAACGCGTCGCGGGCGACGTCGGCAAAGCGGGGGTCGCCATCGACTCGGTCGAGGACATGAAGATCTTGTTCGACCAGATCCCGCTTGACCAAATGACAGTGTCGATGACCATGAACGGCGCTGTGGTGCCGGTGTTGGCCGCATTCATCGTCGCTGCGCAAGAGCAAGGTGTGGCGCCGGACCAACTCAGCGGCACCATCCAAAACGACATCCTCAAAGAATTCATGGTGCGTAACACCTTCATCTACCCTCCCGCCCCGTCCATGCGCATCGTCGGGGACATCATCGCGTACACCGCCGCGCACATGCCCAAATACAACTCGATTTCGATTAGCGGCTACCACATGCAAGAGGCCGGCGCGGACGCAGTGCTCGAGCTCGCCTACACACTCGCGGACGGTCTCGAGTACGCACGCGCGGCCAAAGAGCGCGGTTTGGACGTCGACGATTTCGCGGGGCGCTTAAGTTTCTTTTTCGGCGTCGGCATGAATTTCTACGTCGAGATCGCCAAGCTTCGCGCAGCACGGGTGTTGTGGGCTGAGATGATGACGGCGCTGGGCGCGCGCAGCGAAAAATCAAAGATGTTGCGCACACACTGCCAAACGTCAGGGTGGAGCCTCGCTGCGCAAGATCCGTACAACAACATCGTGCGCACCACCGTCGAGGCCATGGCCGCGGTGTTTGGCGGTACCCAAAGCTTGCACACCAATAGTTTCGATGAAGCGCTCGCACTCCCGACGCCCACCAGCGCCCGCGTGGCGCGCAATACGCAGCTGATCTTGCAGGAGGAGACCGGCATCGCAGCGGTGGTGGATCCGTGGGGAGGCAGCTACTTCATGGAGTCGCTCACGCGCGACGTGATCGCAAAAGTGCGCGAGGTGTTAGCCGAGGTCGAAGGCCTCGGCGGCATGATGAGCGCCATTGAGCACGGGACTGCCAAGCGCCGCATCGAGGAAGCAGCCGCGCGGCGACAGGCGCGAATCGATCGTGGAGATGATGTCATCGTCGGTGTCAACAAATACCGAGTCAGCGCTGAGCGAGTGCTCGAGCTGCTGGACGTCGACAACGAAGCCGCGCGCAGCAATCAAGTGGCGCGCTTGGCACACGTGCGCTCCACGCGCGACCAAGCCACTGTCGACGCAGCGCTCGCGGCCTTGCGAGACGGTGCACGCGGCGACGGCAACCTGCTGGCACTCGCCATCCCCGCGATGCGCGCGCGCGCCACTGTC
>JAYTVG010000013.1:0-2757 GCA_043744135.1 Deltaproteobacteria bacterium
CGTGGTGGACGACCGCACGCTGACCTTCGTAGCACCTGCGGCGGTGGCGGGACCCGCGCAGATCGCGGTCACGCGCAGTGATGCGAGTGTGCTGACGCTCGACGGCTTGGTGTACGTGCGCGCCGTCGTCGTCGATGCCGTCACACCCGCGTTCGCGGACGTCGCTGGTGGTGTCAGCGTGACGTTGAGCGGTCGCGGGCTGAGCGCAACCAGCGCCGTCACCTTCGGCGGATCCGCGGCCACCGACGTCGTCGTGAACTCAGACAGCGAAGTGGTCGTCACCGCGCCTGCTGGCGCCGCCGGGGCTGTCGATGTTGTCGCGGTGCGCGTCGACGGAGCGCGCGGCGTGCTCGCGGACGGCTTTCGCTACGACGCGCCGATGGGGATTTTGGGCGTGCGTCCGTCGCGCGGTGCGCTCGGCGGCGACACCTTCGTCACCGTGACCGGCAGCGGCTTCACCCGCGGCATCGGCACACAGGTGCTGTTCGGCGCGCAGGCTGCAAGCGAGCTCGTCGTCGTGTCTGACAGCGTCATGACGTGCCGCACGCCCTTTAGCGCGCCTGGTGTCGCTGATGTCACCGTCAACAACGTCGGTGGCGACACCGCGACCGCGGCGCGCGCCTTCACGTTTTTTGACCCCACGAGCATCGCGGGCGGCACGCGCGGCGGCCCCATCGACGGCGCTGTATACGTCACGGCGCTCAACGCCGGCACCGGCTTTCCCATCCCGGGCCTGGTCGCGTACGTCGGCACCGACGGCACGCCGGTGGCATCGGGCATCACCAACGCGTTAGGCCAAGCGACCATCTCGGGCCCGCTTGTGGTCGGACACCAAGACGTCACGGTGATGGGCACGGGATTTTCGACCGCCACCGTCAGCGACGTCAACGCCAGCGAAATCACCGTGTACCTGTTCCAGTTTGGTGGCGGCGGTGAAGGGGAGGGTGAGCCGCCACCACCGCCCGCCACCATTCGTGGTCGGGTGTTTGGTTTCGCCAAGGAATTTTTTGATCCCGAAGCGCTCGGTCCCGATGACATCGCGGTGGCGGTCGTCGAGACCACGGCGCGCGATGAATTCTCGGGCACGCCAAACCCTGGCACCGCCAACATCGCGACCTCCGAGGGCGGCGAATACTTCATCGCCAACTCGCGTCCAGGTCGCTTGGCGCTGGTGGCGGTGGCCGGCATTTTCAACACCGCGACCGGTGAATTTCGCATCCGCCAAATGGGCATGCGGCGCGAGGTGTTCCCCGCCTTCGGCGTCAACCTCACGGACCAAGACATCGAGCTGACGATTCCTCTCGACAACGAGATCGCGTTTTCACTGCCCGACGCGCCGCTGCGTTTGGGCGCGCTCGACACACCACAAAACGTCGGTCGCATCCCCACCATCACGCGCGTGGTGCCCTACATTCAGCTCGGCGGTGAAGGCACCTACCAGTTTCGCCAATCCGTCGATGGCGACCGCAACCACACGCTGGCATTTATGCCTGACGTGCCCGGCGAGCTGCTGACGTTTTGGGCGGGCGCTTACACGACGGACGGCCCCGGCAGCTTGATCGAAAATGGCGGCACCACCAACACCACGGCGGGCGACCTCATCGTCACCGGCGAGGACACGCTGTGGACGGATGCGCTGCGCGGCAGCTATTTTTTCGTCGACAACGGCGACGGCACGCACTTCGCGTCCGTGGTTGAGGTGGTGTTGTCGACGAGCCAGATTCAGCTCACGAACGCACCGTCGTTTTCGGGCAGTGGCTTGAGCTACAGCATGGGCTTTCCGACCGACGGCACCGGGCGCATCTCAGACCCCACCACCGGCGCGGTGCCCGAGGCGAGCTCCGAGGTGTTGCAAGACGGCCTAGGTGACTTGCGTGGCGGCGTGACCATCCAGCCCGTGCTCGGCTTGCCGCAGCCGCTGTCGCCGGTGGAAAGCGGTGTGCTCGAGGACCGCACGCTGCGCTGGAAGGCGGCCGCGGGTCTGCACCCGAGCATTCACGACATGCTGTTGTTTGACCAAGCCGCGGGCGTGCTGTGGCAGTTCTTCGTCGACGGCGAGCGCACCAAGGTGATCGTCCCCGAGGTGCCCAGCTTCGAGGCGATCTTGGCGTCGCTGCCGCAAGTCGAGCGCGTGTTGTTGCAGGGCAACGACGACTTTGTCTCGCCCGCGCAAGTCGGCCCGGGCAGCTTTTTGTGGAACCACGTCACGATCTACTCGCCGGGTTTGGATTTCCAAAACTGGAGCTATATCGAGATCGGCGGGCGCAATCGCCGCGCGTGGACAAACGAGAACAGACACTTCGTCAAAGGCCGCTAGTCACGACCCCGTCGTCGCGCGGTGTTGCCGGTTGCGCTCGCGGGGCAGCCGCCGCTGGCTCGTGCGACGACGACCTCAAGGTGCTTTCAACGTTTCGGTCAAGCGCGCGGCTTCGGTCGGCGCCGTTGCTCAATGCTGACACCCCCTGCGGAAGGATGTAGGGTGTCGGCATGGCGCGCAAGCGGCTCGGCGAGATCTTGGTAGAGGCCGGCATCATCACGCCCCAGGAGTTGGAGCGGGCGCTCGCGCACCAAGCCAAAGTTGGCGGGCGCATCGGGCGGGCGCTGGTGGACCTCAACGTGGTGCGCGAGGACCAGCTCGTGGCGTATCTCGCGCAACAACACGGCTTGCCGATCGCGCAGTTTCCCACTGAAACACCGCGCGCGTTGTTGGACATCGTGCCAGTCGCCGTCGCTGAACGTCACGGCGTGTTTCCGCTC
>JAYTVG010000014.1:0-9177 GCA_043744135.1 Deltaproteobacteria bacterium
TTGATCGGCACCGACCGTTTGATAGCGACTGCGATCCCACTGCGACTCGAGCTGCCAGCTTCCGTCGGCCTGCTCACGCAAGACCGCCGTGATGGCGTGCTCGCGTTCGCCCGTTGCGCGCACGAAGCGCGACGCAATGACCGGGCCGAAACGCGTGTCAACGCTGTAGACGTCTTGAAGTGTCGCACCACCAGCACGATCGCAGATCCCTTTTGAGTGGTCGTACAGCGTGCCGGTCGTCGCCAGCAGCAGCGCCGATGCAACGCGCGTCCCATCAGGCAAAAGGTAGTCGCGAGCGGCCACATCTTGCGCAAACGTCACTTCGACGAGGTCGGATGGCGTCGATGGGATCGACACGGATTGCAGCGGGCCAACATCCGGCAAGCGCGACTGTAGATCTTCAGACGGCGGCAACTGCTCGTCGCTGATCGACAACGCCATCGAGGTGGGCAACGCGTAGCCGCGCTCCATTGACTTAATCGCCCGAAGCGCAAGGGCGCGTTGCAGTCTGCTGTTGGACTCGAGGCCACCGGTTGAGCCGGATGTCACCGAGCCGGGCGCGTATTGCTGTCCGTCAGGAACACCGTTGCCGTCGGTGTCAGGGTTTTCGGGATCCGAACCGAAGATGCAGCTCTCCTCGAAGTCGCTGAGCCCGTCGCCGTCGACATCCACAGCGCCGCTAACGCCAACGACCGACGCGGACACGCGAGTTGACGACTCCAGCCACGTATAGGTGTCTAAGAAGGTGTTGTTGCCCTTGCCGTTGTACACAAACGAGCCCCAGCTGCGGGCGTTGACGTTGGGCAGCACAGGTAGCCCGTAGGTGCCCGGCGAAAGCCCGGCCTCGCCAGCAGACACGAGACCCGCTGCACCGTTTGGCATCAGCAAGTCGGCGGACTGCACGAGCGTGTCGTCCCAAAACATCAGCAGCGGCGCACGCTGCATCGCACTGTTGACTGCAAACAGCTGCATGCCGAGGTAGCTGGTCTCGACGTCGCGCCCGACGTAGTGAAACTCGCCGGCGTGCAGCTCCACTCGACAGTTGTACGTACCCGTTGCCACTGTCGCACCGCCGTTGTTGCGGCCGTTCCAGCTGCGCGTGTTGTTGCCGACGACAGCGGCGCCGACCATCAACACGTCCGCGCTGTTGTAGCGGTCGAATACGCCGTCGTTGTTGAGGTCGCACACCAAGTGGTACGTCGAGTTCATCGACGACGTAAACGTGAACGACCCGTTGCTCACGCCGGAGACGAACTGGTTGCACTGGTCGGTTGGGCCTGCCGCTCCCGACACTGCGCCGCCACCTAAAAACACCAGGTCGGCGACGGTCGGTGTGGTGCTGCTGTACGTAGAGGTCTGTGGTGGCCGCAAGTAGATCGGGTATTCAGCGCTCGACGCGTTGCCAGCCTCGGGGACGCTTTTGCCCGCGTTGACGCCGCTGACGCCCGAGCGGTTCGCGACCACGTCATACACGTAGCCCGCAAGGCCGTTGAGCTTAAGTTCGATCACGGCAGTGTCGGAGGCACCGGTGGCGACCTTCGCGTAAAAGCTGGCGTTGTTGGCGAACGCAAGCGCATAGCTTCCGGCATCGAACTGCCAGCGGTAAGAAAACAGGCGACCTACCGAAGCAGACGCGCCAATCACCTCAACATCCCAGCGCTGCGTCGATGTTTGCTGCGCATTCACAACGACACCGTACACGCCTGTCCCCGTGGTGGTGCAGGCGAGCTGTTCACCAGAGTTCAACACGCCAAGCGCCGCCCCCGCTGGCGACGTCACAGTGACCGTGCCGGTGCCGACCCATTTGATCGACTCGCTGGCAGCGACAACGTCAACGCGCAGCTGCGTGCCGCCGCGCAAACGCTGGGTCAAGCCGGTATCGTCACTCCCTTCCGCGCGTGCGCTTGGCGCGATTGCGGCGCAACACAGCAAGACGGCGAGTCCGACGGATTGAGTGCTTCGACGCGAAGTCTGTCTGCGTTTTGTTGTTGGTGTTGTTCGGTTTGTGTGACGCGATTTTGGAGCGGTCTTCATCCAGTGCACCTCAGTGACCGTCTCTTCAACTTGCGTGCCCGCGCCCGATCGACCCGCGGGCGTCACATCCTGCTCCAATCGAAACGGTGCGCGCGGATTGTTTCAGATCGGTGTCGCCGACGTTTCAACATGGCACTGAAGGTCTAACGCTCACCGAGCCGACGCGAGATGCAGCGTCGGCTCAGCTGACTTTGCCGGTCTTCACGGTCTTGTCCCAGCTCATGTCAGCACCGCGCCACTCCTTGATGTAGGCGGCGAAGGTAACGGCGCACAAAAACGGACCGTAGCCGCACACGTATAAGACCGCGGGTGCCATCGCTTTTAAAGCGCGCCACTTGCTCTTGCTCATCTCCTTCGCGGTCCACGCGACAACCATGTTGAGCGCGACCCAAGCGTACAGGCCAAGTTGAAGCGGTACGCGAGCAAGCGAGCCCGACGCGTCTGCTGCGCGGATCGATGCAAAGACCCCGTCAAGTGGCGGCCACAACGCACAGACGATCACGCCCAGCGATACCAAGCCTGGAAATGCGATGCCTTGCACCCACGTGCGCCGTGCGGACTCGACGTCTAAAACGAACGACAACAGCGTGACGAGGACGTACACGACGCCTGCGACGATCCAAAATCCCCGAAACAGCCACCACGACAATGGCTCGTTGACAAAAAACAGCACGACCAAGCCGATCGCGGCCGTGATCTGAAACAGCGGCATCAAAAATATCGAGAACCACAATAGGCCCATCGAGACCGACCCCATGGTCTTGTGTGCACCGCGATTAAACCACAGGCGCCGAAACACGCTGGTGATTTGAACGTTGCCACGTGCCCAGCGCAGGCGTTGCTTCCACAAGCCATCGAGGCCGTCTGGTTCTTCCGCGTACACGATCGCGTTGGGCTCAAAGATCGCCCGGCGCCCGGCCAGCTGTGTGCGAAACGTCGTGAACGTGTCCTCTGCGAGAGTGTCGCTGAAGATCTCGCCACCGATGGCCATCAAGTTGTCGCGCGAGTGAAGCTGCGCGCCCCCTGACAGACACGCCAAAAACCCAAGCACGTTTTGCGCGCGCCGTGATGCGCCTGTCGCCGTGATGTATTCGAACCCGATAAAACGCTGCAGGTAGTTTGGCGCGTTGCTGCCTTCCTTAATGTATGCGGTCACCGCGCCCACCGTGGGGTCGGCGAGATGCCGCGACATCTGCGCGAGCGAGTCGGGCGCGTAGATCACATCTGCATCCATGATCAAAACGGCTTGCGTCCAAGGGTTTCGCCACAGCAAGTCCAGGCCGTAGTTCAGCGTGTGCGCCTTTCCTTCGCCGCCGGCGACGCGGCGCACGTGAACCACGCGCCCAGGGAATTCCTTCGACTTCGCGATCACGATGTGCGGCGTCTCGTCGCTGGAAGCATCATCAATGACGAAGACCCGCAAGCGGGCGGAGGGATAGCGCAGCCGCATCAAACGGTCGATGGTGGTGCCGATGACGGCACCTTCGTTCCACGCAGGGATGAGGATTGACACCCGCGGCAACACATCGCGGCATCGGTGCAAGTTGGTGTGGAAAAACGAAAACGCCACGAGCAAGAATTGATACAGGCCCGTGAGGACCGGCACGGTCGCGAGCACGACAAAGCCCGTACAAACCGCCGCGATCGCGCCAAGAACGATGTTCACGCGGCGACGTTGGTGGCACCGTGCACGGGCATTTGCTCAATGTCGAGCTCGCTCACATCGATGAAGCGCTCCTCAAGGTAGCGCACCATCGCGACCTCTCGATACGGCAACAGTCCATGCGGCAGTCGTGCGCCCGCGAGTACGTCCAACGCCAATGCGGGCATGTTCACGCCGGCCTCAACAGTCAGCGGCATGCTGCCAGGAAAGCGTGGATTGACCTCCAGTAACGCCGGCCGGCCGTGGGCGTTACGCTTGAGCTGAACGTTTGCCACCAAAGTTACGCCGACCGCCTGCGCAACTGCCACGGCCACGTCGACGAGCTCGGGGTCAAACACGGTCTTACACGTGACGGCCACGCCAGAGTCGACCTTGAGGCGGTTGCGCGGCACCGCAGCGCACACCCTGCCGTCAAGGTCCGCCAAGACATCGACAGAATATTCCTCGCCGGGCAGGTGCTCTTGCAGAAGGTAACGATGGTGATCCTTTTTGTGCAGCACCGGCAGCGCCGCGGCACTTTGCAGGATTTGCACGCCGCGTGATCCGCTGCCACGCCTCGGTTTCAGCACGAGGGGAAACGTCATCCCTAGCGCGTCGTCCGGCCCCGCGTACAGCACGGTCTTTGGCGTCAACACGCGATCGCGACAGCGTTGGGCCAACTCCCATTTGTCGAGGCAGGTCGCAAGCGTCGCTGTTGGCGCAAGCAATACTGCGATGCCGCGCGCCTCAAACAACTGCCGCGCGGCCGCCACACGCAACAGCTCGCAGTCCACTGTGGGCACCAGCACCGTGACGCCGCGCTTCAAACAGTGTGCGAGCAGTGCGTCGACAAAGTCGTCAGCATTGCCGGGCGGAAGGAGTGCGCGTTGTGCAGCCGCAACGAGGTAAAGACCTGCTGCGTGGGGATCCATATCAGCGGCATGGACCGCGATAGGTAGATGACGAATTGCCTTCATAAATGAAATCGCCGCGGGACCGCCAGCGCCAGTGATGAGCAGTGTTTGCATGATCAGTCGTGTTGCGACGTTCGTGCCAGCGCTCGCGGACGTGGAGTTGCTGTCGTGCGAGATCGCAACCAGCCCGCGTGCCGATTCGGTACCCGGATTGAAACGCGAGCAGCGTGTCAAGCGACCGACACCGTTTTGGGACGCGCAAACATTGCACACGCACTCACGACGTCGGCACGCAATGTGCTCAAGCAGTCCCGTGAGTGGCAATCAAGCGAGACCGTCCGTGCGGTTCGATCGCCGCGTGCAGTCCAGCGCAGCAGAGGAAGTCACCGATGCGAAAAACGTTCTCTCCGCATGTCATGGTTGTCGAGGACTGTGCAGACCAAGCAGCACTCACGGTGTGTTGGTTGAGCGCGCTTCCCAACGTGCGGTGCACGCACGTGGCGACGGCCGAGTCTGCGCTTGAGCAGCTTGATACGTGTTGCCCCGACTTAATTGTTTTAGATGTGTCGCTCCCGGGCATCAACGGCTTCGAGTTTGCCCTGCGTGCCCGCGCCAAACACGCTGACGTTGCGATCATGTTGATCACCGCGCACGCTGATGTCGGCGTGGCGATTCAAGCGGTGCGCGTGCAGGCCAACGATTTTCTGGCGAAGCCGCTCAGCCGTGAGCGCTTGCTTGAATCCGCGGTTCGCCTCTTAACGCAGCGGGACAAAGTGCTCGCGGCGCGTCGCAAGACCGTGATTGCGGTAGGCGCCCATCCTGACGACGCAGAGATTGGATGCGGTGGCGCGCTGCTGCGACACGTCCAAAGTGGTGACCAGGTCGTCGTGCTGACGCTATCGAGGGGTGAGCACGGCGGAAATCCGAGCGGCCGACAAAGCGAATCGACAGCCGCTGCGGTGCGGCTGGGCGCCGAACTCCGCTTAGGCCACTTCCCCGACACGCGCATCCAATGCGACAACGAAAGCATCGGCTTCATCAGCGCGGCCATCCGCGAATTCAATCCTGACGTCGTCTATACGCATTCACTCAACGACGTCCACCAAGACCACCGTCAAACGCACAACGCGAGCCTCGTGGCCGCGCGCCATGTCAAAACCGTGTTGTGCTACCAAAGTCCATCATCCACGACGAGCTTTTCGCCTTCGTTGTTTGTGGACATCGGCGACACAGTTGCGCAAAAGCTCGCACTCATTGATGAATACCGCTCGCAAACCGCACGCTGCGACTATCTCGATCACGATCTGTTGCGAGCCACTGCGAGGTATTGGTCGCGGTTCGCGTCAGGCACCACGCACGTGGAGCCCTTTCAAACCGTTCGCGTGCAGGACTACTCACTAGCGGCGCGCCCACCCGTGCCCGACCGCGGCTTGAAGGAGAGCAACCCCACATTTCGTGTCGAAGCAGGCGATGCACGCGGTCAGCACAGCGACGACCTGTCGACGGTGGTGGCACAGTGACAACGGCAAACTCACGCCAGGCAACGTGCTTTGATGGTCTTTGCGTAGCGGCAGAGCAGTCAGTCTTGTGCCGCCGGACGCGCTTGCAGCTCAACGCCGTACTCTTTGAGCTTTCGATACAGCGTCGTGCGTCCGATCTGCAGCACGCGCGTGACCTCGGCGATGTTGTTGTTTGTTCGCGCCATCGACGCGGTGATGGCCCATCGTTCTATCTCGGCAAGGCTGCGAGACAACAGATCAGGATGATCCGACTGACGTCCGCTTGCGACTGCTGGCGTGAACAACACGGCACGTTCAGCGTCTGCGGCGACGGTCGGTGCCGTCGGTCTTTTTTGGGCGCCCGACACCTCGTTGTTGATGTCGCGCGGGAGATGCCCGACTACAATTTCATCGCCGGCGCTCAGCACAATTGCGCGCTGCAAGACATTGTTGAGCTCGCGAATGTTGCCGCGCCAATCGTGCCCCGACAATGCAGCCATCACGTCAGGAGAAAAGCGCGGCGCCGCAATTCCTTGAGCCGCAGCAATGCGGATCGCGAGCGCATCGACGAGCAGCGGGATGTCGCCACGGCGCTCGCGCAAGGAAGGCAGTTGCACGTCCATCACCATCAAGCGGAAATAGAGATCCTCGCGAAAACTCCCGTCTTGCACCATCGCGCGCAAGTCCCGATGCGTCGCTGCGACGAGGCGAAAGTCCACCGCGACACTGCGCGATCCACCAAGCCGCTCGACCTTGCGCTCCTGCAACACGCGCAGCAATTTCGCCTGCGTGCCGAGCGAGAGTTCGCCAACCTCATCCAAAAACAGCGTGCCACCTTGCGCGCGCTCGAAGTGCCCGAAGCGCGTGGCGACAGCGCCAGTGAACGCGCCACGCTCGTGACCGAACAGCTCCGAGTCCTGCAGCGATTCGGGGATCGCCGCGCAGTTGACGGCGATCAGGGGCTTAGCTTTGCGCGCACTATTTGCGTGGATGGCTTGGGCCACAAGTTCCTTGCCCGTGCCCGTCTCACCGGTAACCAGCACCGTGATGTCGGACGGGGCGATGCGTTCAAGCGTGCTGTACAAAGCCTGCATCACCGTCGAGTCGCCGACCAAGTCGCCAAATCCGGCGCCCGCGACCTCGCGTTGCAATCGCGTCACCGTCGTCAAAAGGCGCTGCCGCTCGATCGCGTGGCGCACTGCGGTGACGAATCGCGTGCGCTCGGCGGGCTTGCTAACAAAATCGAGCGCGCCGCGCTGCATCGCTCCGACGATGTCCTCCGTCGATCGCGTCGCACTCATCACGATGCAAGGGATGGTCGCATGCCGTTGCCGCAAGAGATCCAACACCTGCAGCCCGGGCATGTCTGGCAAGCCGAGGTCCAAGCACACGGCGTCGGGCACGGTCGTACCCAGAGCGTCGACGAGCGCCGCGGCATTTTCGCAGGCATGCGAAGCAATGCCTTCGTGCGTGAGCCATCGCTCCGTAAGCAAGCGCGAGTCCAGGTCGTCTTCCACCAACAGCACCAGCGGTGCGCCCCCACGCGACATCACGATGACTCCTTGAATCCGAGCAAGAGCGCGGATGGTGTTGCGATCCCCCCGAACACCGCATCCTCGCATGCTCGTGGCGCATCCACCCAACAGCGCAGTTCGAAATCGTTGTTGTGTTGCATTTCAGTGTCCGCATGGTCGTACGATTTAGTCGGTGTGCTGCGATGAGTGAGACCTTCGCAAGCGTACGAAGCGATGGCTTCGACAACGACGTGGTCGCGTACGAGCGACGGTTGCGTCGCGATGCTGAAGCGCTCCTGCTATGCAAGATGCAGGAACTCAACGTTGCGCAAGATGCGTTGGCTGCACAACGAATGCGTTTGGATGCTTCTGAGGCCGACGCTGCGCGCATGGTGACCGCCGCGGTCTTGCGGCAACTCGACGACAACCTTCGACCGACGCTCAGCCGATTGTTGTCACTCACCGAAGTCGTCACCGCGTCGTCAGCAACGCAAAGCCACCAAGGCGACTTCGAGGCGCTAACGGCGTGCGCGCGGCGCGGACTCAACGTCGTTCAAGATCTCGTGGACTACACGCAGCTCGATGCTCAATTGGTTCTGCTCGAAGAGCGCACCTTTAGTCTGCGTGCGCTGCTTGTGGAAATGTCCGAGTCGTTCATGCATGCGGCGAATTCCAAAGGCCTGTCATTGCTGGTTGACGTCGCGCCGACGGTGCCGGATTGCTTGCTCGCGGATCCGGTGCGCCTCTCGCGCGTCCTCAGCGCGCTCGTTCGCAACAGCCTTTCCCATACCGCGACAGGCAGCGTGCTCGTCACGGTTTCTTGTCTTGCGTCGGCACCGACGGGGCACGCGCTGCACTACGAGGTTGCAGACACTGGCCGAGGCATCTCCCCGCACGAGATGGGGCGCGTGCTGCTGCCCTTCGCGGGCGCAGATGGCACGGCGAGGCCGGTGTCGGGTCTTGGGCTAGGGCTCGCGATTGCGAGCCGGCTGCTTGGTCTTATGGGCAGCACGCTGCGTGTGCAAAGCGACGCGGGTCAGGGAACGACCATTTCGTTCAGCGTCAACCATCGGTGCGGTACCCCAGACAATGAGCCGCAGACAAACGACGTCGCTGGCCAACTCCAAACGACGGCGAGATCCGACGGCGACGTCAAATCCCAGCGGCTCGCCTTGTTGGCTGACGACGACGCGGACAACCGACACATCCTGCGCCGCATGTTGGAGCGACTCGACTACCAGGTGGACGAGGCTACTGATGGCGAAGTCGCCGCATCAATGCTCGCCGCCAATAGCTACGACGCGCTCGTCACGGATCTGGCGATGCCGCGCGTCGGTGGACACGCGCTCATTGCGCGCATCAGGAAGCTCGAGATGGAGCAAAGAGCGGGCGCGCGCATGCCGATCATCGTCGCGTCGGCTCAGATAAGCGCGAGCGCTCTGCCCGCGCCAAACGCCATGGTTGATGGTTGGGTTGCAAAGCCGCTGACAATCGACGCACTCACAGCAGCCATGCGCCTTGCAAACGCTGCGCCTCCGACGGTGTTGTTGGTCGACGACGCCCCGTGCATGCGC
>JAYTVG010000015.1:0-2746 GCA_043744135.1 Deltaproteobacteria bacterium
CGGTGCAAGTCGCGGTCGACCTCTTCACCGTGCGCCTTTGACAGATCGAGCGCGTGGCTGAGGTCCGCCTCCTTTTGCCGCGCGACGCGCTCGGTCTCATGCAATTGCGCGTCGAGTTCGCGCACGCGTGCTTCAAGGTCGCCGATGCGCTGGTCGCGCTTGAGCACATCTTTTTGGCGGTTGACGCGCTCGGCGTCGTGTTCGCGGTGCTTATCTTGCAGCTTCGCGTCGGTCTCTTTCGCCTGCGCGTCAAGCAGCGCGAGGGCATCGGCGGCCTCGCGCAAGCGGACATCTTGGTCAGCGTTTTTGTCGCGCAGGTCAAGCACGCGCGTTTCCACTTCGCGGGCGTGGGCGGTGTGGCGAGTTTTGGCGTCGTCGAGCTCTTGCTCGGCGCGCTCGATCCGCGCGTTTGCGGCTGCCAGCGTATTTGAAAGCTCGAGCACCTTTTGCTCGAGCCGGTGCTTGTCGCTTGACAGCTCCAGCGCGTGTTGCTGGGCGTCAGCGAGGTCCGCGCCCAACTCGGCAGCGCGCGTCTCACTCATCTCAACTTGGTTTGATTTGTCGGCGAGCTGGCTGTCGAGGTCGGCGATCTGCGCTTCGAGATCGACGATCTTGTTGCTGGCGTTGTCGACGCTTTGGTTGGAATCCGCCAACAGCAGCGAGGATTTGGCGAGCTCCGCTTCGACGCCTTCTTTGTCCATCGACAAGTCGCGGATGCGGCCTTCGAGGTCCTCGACCAATTCGCGCGCGCGATCGTCGTCGTGGGTCTTGTCCGCGCGCAGCTGCACGAGCTCGCGCCGCACCGCGTCGGCGTCTTTTTGCGCGTCCGTGAGCTTGCCGCGCAGCGCCGCGATCTCGACCTCGAGGCCCGCGATGCGCGCTTGCAAATCGCCGATGTCCGCACGGCGCTTGCTGTCGACTTCGTTGGCGTTGGCTTCTTGGCGCAGCGCTTCGTTGCGCGTGCGCTCGAGGTCTTGCACGAGGTCGCGGATCTCGGTCGCGCTGCGGTCGTTTTCTTCGACGCGCGCGCCGGTCTCGCTTGCTAGCGCCTGCGTGAGTTGCGCGATCTTGGTCTGCAGCGACGCGATGTTGCGCTCAAGGTCGCCGGTGGCGTTTTCAAGCTCGTCGGCCAGCGCCTTTTTTTCGCGGTCGAGGCGCTCGGTGCGCTCCGCGGCCATCTCCACATCCAAGCGCATGCCGGCGACTTGATCTTCCGTGTTGGTGAGTTGGCTAAGCAGATCCTCGCGCGCTTTGCGTGCCCGCTCGAGCTCGCGTTCGCGCAGCTCTAACACCTCTTGCAGCTGCGCCACCTCACGCTCGCGCTGCGTCCACAGCTCACGCGCGCGCCCGAGGTCTTGCTCTTTTTGCTTCAGCGTCTCGCGCAAAAACGTCAGCTTGGCCTCAGGGCCAGCCGCCGTCGGCGGTGCCGCCAACGGGGCCTCGGTGCGTCCCTGCGCGATCAGCTCTTCAAAGGTCGGACCACGATCGGATTTGGCGCGTTCACGCCGGGGCGGCGCGGCAGGCGGTGCCGCAGCAGCTGGGCGCGCAGCGACGTCAGCCGCTGGCGACGCAACATCGCGCACGGCCGCAGTCGTCGTCGTCGCAGCCACCGGCGCGCGGCTCGGGTCAAACGCACCCGGTAACAAGCGACCGACCTCTTGCACCAGCTGGTCGACGGAAAACGGCTTGCGCATGTACGCGTCGGCGGGGGTCGCTTGGCGCTGGTGCTCGGCGAACGCCTCAGCGGTCTCGCGCCCCGACGTCAAGATGATCGGGATCTCCTTGAGGTCCGCTTGTTTTTTGAGGCGGTTACAAAACGAATAGCCGCTGCCGTGCGGCAACTCGACGTTGAGCAGGATGACGCTTGGCGCGTGCGTGCGCACGAACTCCATGACGTCGCCGTCGGACAGCACGAACGCAGAAAACCCCAAGCCCGTGAAGGTTTGCTCCACGGCGCTTGCGATGTTGGTGTCAGGCTCGATGATTGCGACCGAGAGGCTCACCGAAGGCTCCGGAAAGTTTCGAC
This sequence comes from Deltaproteobacteria bacterium, assembly GCA_043744135.1. Lineage (GTDB taxonomy): Bacteria > Myxococcota > UBA727 > UBA727 > VGSZ01 > JAYTVG01. The sequence continues at coordinate 2,027 of JAYTVG010000015.1, forward strand.
GTGTACCGCATGCGGCCGGTCACGTCGCGTTAGGCCGACGAAGCTAGCACGGGTGCGGCTGCCAAATTTCATTGAGCTTGGGAGACGAGCAATGCACGGTCAGCGACCTTGGCAGGCAAACCGGCCGACCTCATAGGCGAAGCATCGCACGGACCCGCGCGGGCCACTTCAGGCGCAGCATCTCCGATCTTAGGTGGACGGACAATTCGCCCCGGGGGGTTTGTGGGTGCGCTTGTCGTATGGCATGAACAAGGGCCGGGCGGCTGGCGCAAAGATAGGTCCACCAAGCCCGATGTTACCGATACTCGTGCCGCCCTTCGCTTGAACTGGAGATTGCTGTGCAAACGACGACCGCCCCCCCACACGCACTGATTGGCGCACGCTGCGACGCCGTGACTAAGAGCTTGCTGCGCCAGCCTCGTACGGTGCTGCTCGCGGTGGTTTTGGCTGCTGTGCCGCAGGGTGGCTGCGAAGGCTGCACGCCTGTCCTTAAGGGCCTAAGCGCCCAGATCTACCTCGACGCCTGCGCCAAACCTCAGCGCAAGGTGGGCGGCGAGTTCATCGGTGGGTACGAAGAATGCGGCGTCAACTTTGGCGACACCGAGATCTCAGTACGCAACCGAATTCAGATCAAGGTGACGAACCCCGGTGGCGACAAGCTCAAGTTTAGCAACATCGAGGTCGTCGGCGATCCCGCCTTCAAGCTGGAGGTGGCTCCTG
>JAYTVG010000016.1:0-2739 GCA_043744135.1 Deltaproteobacteria bacterium
AATTCGATTGTTCACCTCCCAAGGTCGGTGAATTCGATTGTTCACCTCCCAAGGTCGGTGAATTCGATTGTTCACCTCCCAAGGTCGGTGAATTTTTACACGATGGATCCATGCGCGTGCCCGAACCCGGCCTTCCCAAACGCAGCCTTCCAAGCGCCGACACCGTGGTCGCGGAGCTGGTGTATTTGTTGCGCACGCTGCAACGCACCGCCGGCAGCGAGCAAGTCTCGCTCACTGAAGCAGAGCTGCAGCTCGAGCCGGCGCTGACGCTCGGGTTCGTCGCATGCTGCGCGTTTTTGAAGCGCCACGCCTACGTCGAGGTTGAGCGTGCGCGCAACAGCATCCGTGTGCTGCCGCGCGGCAACCAACTCGTCAACGGCGGCGCCGACGCGCTGTTCGTCAACACGGTGCGGATGCACTTCGACAGGCAACTGTCCGCACCCCTCGCCACACCGCCACCGGCTTCGACGGCACGGCCTGCGTCGCGCGTGCGCGCCATCGATGACACGACCTCCGTCGGCGCGGTGGGCGTCATCGGGACTACGGCGACCCTGGCAGCACCGGTGTCGATGGTCGCCGTCACCGCGGATCGCTACGCGCGCGGCGAGGTGCTTGGTCAGGGCAGCTTAGGAAGTGTGCTCAAAGCACGCGATGTGACACTTGAGCGCGACGTCGTCATCAAAGAGCTGAGCCACGTGTTCACGCTGGTCACGTACCTGCCGAGGCTGGTGATAGCAAAGCGCGTGACGGAAGCGGTGTTGGCGCAGGCGCGGCTCGAGCACCCGCACATTTTGCGCGTGCTCGATTTGAGCGTCGCCGACGACGCGCCCGCCGTGGTGCTTGAGCATGCTGTCGGCGGCTCGCTACGCGCGCGCATGACGCTGACGCCGTTGCCCATCGACATCGTGCTGCGCATCGTGTTGCAAAGCGCCGCGGCGCTGGCGTTCGCACACGCGCGCGGCGTCGTGCACGGCAACCTCAAGCCCGAAAACATCTTGTTTGATGCAACTGGCAACGTGCGACTCGCGGACTTTGGATTGTCGCGCGCTACCGAGCCCGACGCGCAAGGCGGCAACAGCGCACCGCCCGTTTACGTCGGGCGCGGCAACGCCAGCTATATGGCGCCCGAACATCTTAAGACCGGCACCATGTCGTCGGCCGCCGACGTCTATGCGCTGGGGATCTTATTGTACGAGCTGCTGAGCGGCACGCTGCCGGGTCGGCGCTCACCGATGCCCTCGTCGATCGCGCGCGTGTCGCAGGCGCTGGGCGACGGCGCAAACAGCCTCGACGATCTCTTTGACCGCATGACGCGTGACGCGCTCACTGAGCGATTGGCGTCCTGCACGCTGGTGCAGACCCAGCTGCAACAGTTGTTGCGTGCACACAACTTGATCGACGTCGCCAGCCACTACGTGTTTGAGCGCGATTGGCTGGCGAACCCGTTTGACGCTGCGGTCCCCACCGGCTCGCAGCCGGTGCAACTCGCTTCCGCTGAGATCGAAGCGATCGAAACTACGTCGTTCACCTCCCAAGGTCGGTGACTCTGCGCGCTTGCCAACGTCGGACAACAGCGCGCACCGCGCATAGCGGCAGCACCGATCGACTACGGCGACGAGACCGACAACGTGTAGCTGTTTTCGCCGTGGTTAAAGCCGACGATCTGCACGAAGTGGTCGCCAGCGACGTCGGCGGTGAACACCAGATCCTCCGTGCCGTCGAAGCCAGCACTTGAGCACGCAAGCGCGCTACCCGTCTGGTTGCTGGCACGCGTGCACGTGGCCAGCGGCGTGGTTTGCGATGCGGGCCCGAAGGCGCGCATGTCGACATCGTGACCGACGCTGTGGCTATACGTAAGCGCCACGGTCACTTGTTGCCCCGCGGTGAGGGTGAACTTGTGCCAGTCGACGTCATCCGCGCAGATGTGTTGGTTGATGAACGACTCTGGCAGCGATGTGATCACTGCGGCTGACGGCGTGTTGTTGTCGCGCTCGAGGTTGGTGCCGCCGCTGCCGCTGGCGAGCCAACTGTCAAAGCGATCGTCGACACAAGGCAGGTTTGGCAGTGGCAAAACCTCGATGCCGATGCCGTACTGCACCGGCGTGGATGAAAAGCTCACCATGCGCACAAACGCGCGCTCGGACACGTTCATGACGCCACTCAAGCGGTCTTGCGCATCGGTGGCCAAGCTACGCGCGAGCGAGCGCGTGAATCCCGACGTGCCGCGCGGCTCGAGCAGCTCGGCGTCCAAGTCGCGGTCGTTCGGGAACGTCAGCGTGATCGCCACCTGGCGGTCGCCCGGCAGATCGATGGCGAACCAGTCGGCATCTTGCGATTGACACGCGATGAGCGCGCCGAACTGATAGCTGCCGTCAGCTAAGCCGCTGGCGTCGACGACAAACGCCTCGGCCGCGGTCTCGTTTGGCGACGCACCGTCGTCGACACAGCGCGCGGGATTGGGCGTGATGGCGGTGTTCATGGTGTAAGGGACGCGCTGCGCCGTGGTGCCGGTGACGCGCACCAGATACTTGCCGGCCGCCAGGCCCGTGGTCTGCAAGCGTCGACCGCCCGCGACCGCGCTGTCGGGTTGCAGCAGCGCGCCCCCCAGCGACACCAACGACATTGTGGTGCCGCTGTTGGACGGCAGCGTCAAGCCGACATCGACTGCGTCGCCGTTTTGTAGCGCCACGAGGTAAAAGTCGTCGTCGCCTGGGCAGCGCACCGCGTTGACGCTCGACG
>JAYTVG010000017.1:0-9103 GCA_043744135.1 Deltaproteobacteria bacterium
GAAGGCCTCACGGTTTTTCGCGATCAGGAATTCTCGGCCGACGTGGGCTCGCGCGCAGTCCGGCGTGTCGACGAGGTGCGGCGCTTGCGCGCGTTGCAATTCCCTGAGGATGTCGGCCCCACCGCACACCCGGTGCGCCCCGACAGCTTCCAAGAGATCTCGAATTTCTACACCGTCACGATCTATGAAAAGGGCGCCGAAGTGGTGCGCATGTTGCAGACGCTGCTCGGCGACGCGACCTTCCGCAAAGGCACCGACATCTACTTCGCTGACAACGACGGCAAGGCCGCGACGTGCGACGACTTCATGGCCGCGATGCACAAAGCAAGCGGTCGCGACCTTACGGTGTTTGCGCGTTGGTACAGCCAAGCCGGTACACCCACGCTGACGACGTCGTCACACTTTGACGCGGGCGCGCAAACGCTGACGCTCAAGCTCGCGCAAACGGTGCCGCACACGCCCGACCAAGCAGCGGGCTCAAGCAAACTGCCGATGCTGTTGCCAGTGAAAACCGCGCTGCTCGCAGCCGATGGCAGGCGCATGCCGTTGGTGATCGCGGGCAAAGACTGCGGCACCGAGACCGTCATCGAGTTCGCGCAAGCACAGCAACAGGTGGTGTTTGAGCGCGTGACACAAGCGCCGGTGACGTCGCTACTGCGTGAGTTCTCTGCGCCCGTGAAGCTCATCACCGACGACACGCAACACACGCTGCTGTTTCGGCTGGCGCACGACGACGACGCGTTTAACCGCGCGGAAGCGGGCCAAGAACTGCTGCTGGCGCATTTGTTTGCCAATGTGTCGCGTCTGCAAAGCGGCGAGGCACTCAACGCACCGAGCGACGCATTGGTTGGTGCCATCGACACGGCACTCAAAAGCGCCATGACGCAACCCGGCGGCGATCCCGCGCTCATTGCCCTCGCGTTGTCACCGCCGGGCATCGACGTCATCGCCGACCGCCTGCCGTGGGCCGATTACGCGTCCGCCCACCTCGCGCGCGAGCAGTTGATTGCACACCTCGCGCAGCAGTTGTCGGACACGCTGAGCGCCGTCGACGACAGCATGAGTGCGCGCTTGCAGGGCCCGTACGCGTTTACACCCGAAGCGGTGGGTGCGCGCAGCTTGCGCAATCTCGCAGTTGCTGTGCGCGCGCGCGTCGACACAACGGTCGCTGAGGCACATCTCTCGCGCGGTACCAACATGACCGACACGGTGATGGCGCTGGCGCTGTTGCCGTTGACGCACGGTCGCGCCCGCGACGACGCCTTCGCGCACTTCTATCAGCGCTTCGAGCACGAGGCGTTGGTGGTTGACAAATGGTTCTCGCTGCAGGCGCAATCGACGCGACCCGGCGCGCTTGACGACGTGGCTGCGCTGTTGGAGCACCCGGCGTTTTCGATGGAGAACCCCAACCGCGTGCGCTCATTGCTCGGCGCGTTTTGCAGCGGCAACCCGTTATGGTTTCACGATGCATCTGGCCGCGGCTTCACGCTGCTCGCCGAACGCGTGCGCATGCTCGACGCGTTTAATCCGCAAATCGCCGCGCGCTTGCTGACGCCGCTTTTGCGGTGGCGTCGTCAAGATGCACCGCGCCAGCAGTTGATGCGCACCGCACTTCAGCACGTGCTCGCGCGGCCCGGCGTCAGCAGCGATGTCAGCGAGATGGTGACGAAAGCGCTGGCCGCGTGATCGAAGGCCGCGGCGTCGTCGATATCGCGTGCACGCGCGAGGATGTCATCGCGTTCGTCACAGATCTGAACCGTTACAAGCTCGCCGACCACAAGATCGGCCGCGTCTATTTCAGCTCGCGCGACGGCGATACGGTCAAGATGCGCCACGGCGGCACATTGCGTGGGCTGCCGGGGCCATCGGTGTCACTCGTGCTCACCGTCGACGCACAGGGCGCTCACTACCAAAGCGACGGCACGGGCGTGGCGCGTTTGTTCCTTACGTTCGACGGCGGCTTTGAGATCTCGCAACAGCCGAGCGGCGTTCGCGTCACGCACGTTGAGCGCTTCCACTTTCACGCACCGTGGCGGTGGTGGGTCGAGCCGTGGCTGCGCGCGTGGCTGCAGGCGGACATCGAGGCGGAGATGGGCCGCATGAAGGCGCTGCTCGACGCGCGATGAACGTTGCGGCGCGCACGCGGCGGTGCCGCTTGAAATGAGGCCCACGTGTGGCGGCCGCAATTGCAGCCGCGTCGCGCGTGAAGTGTGAAGCGTTGCCGGGCTGTGGCGTCGTTCGCGAGGCACTGTGTCTGCGCAAGGTCTCGCGCGCGGTGCCCTTTGCTTCACGTGCGCACGCGCAGATCGCACACGCGTTTTCCGTTCGCGGTGCAACAACAACGACCGCGCTGCCGTCACACCAAAACGCCATGCTGTGGCGTCGTGGCTCAACAGCGCGCCGCCGGGGCGCGAACTAGGCTTTGTCGTCAGGGCGCAGCGCGCTGTTCACAGCTTTCACCAGTCCCGCGATAGCCAAGATGCCGTCGTTTGAGCCGTTGCTGGCGCCGCCGATGTTGACAACGTCGACGCGGTGGGGTTGCGGCAGCGACTGCACCAGTGCGGGCAGGGCGGTGACGATCATCTCGTTGAGCCGCCCCGGGGTGACGTCGTTATGCACCTTGCGACGCACCGCCTCCACTTCGAGGTGGGCTCGCTCGGTCTTAAGCTGCGCGTCCGTGCGCTGTTGGCTGAGCACCAGCTCCTTGCTGAGCGCATCAATGTTGAACGCGTGGCGCGCCTCCTCAAGTTCGCGCTGCGCCCGCATGGTGGCGAGCTCGGCTTTGACGCGCGTGTCTTCAAGTTCGGCGTTGTTTTTGAGCAGCTCGACTTCGTGTTGGCGACGCAGGCGCTCGGTTTGCGCATGGGCGAGCAAGCGCGCGCGCTCCGCTTCAATTTCGTCGTTGACCTCACGCTCACGCACGGCGCGCTCGCGATCAAGCTCGGCGATGCGGGCGATGCGGGCCTGTTCCTCGCGAAACGACTTCTGCAGGTTCTCCCACAAGTGCGTCGACGAGATGATCGCCTCTTTGATTTGCACCTGCAAAATTTTCAAGCCTTGGCCCTCGGCGACTGCGCGCAGGCGTGACGTCAACTCGTCGATGATGGGGCGCTTGTCCGCAAGCACGTCGTCGATGCTCATGGTGGCGACCTTGTCTTTGATAGACGCTTCTGCTTGCTCACGCAGCTGCACATTGACTACGCGCATCGGGTCGTCGCTGTCAGAGAAGTCCAGGCGTTTGTACGCGGCCTTAAAGTCCTCGACGATCCACTGCACGTACGCCTGCACCATGATGCCTTGACGCTCCATGCAGATGCAGCGCGCGTTGATGGCGAGCGTTTGCATGGTGGCAGGTGCTACCAAAAACGCGTCGGTGTAGGGGTTATACGGGAAGCTAACGCCGACACCGACGTGCAGCGGTGCGTCGTGCCCGCGACGCGTGTGCACCACCCAGGCATTGGGCGGGACAATCACCGTGCGCCAGCGCCAAAAGCCCGTCACGTGTACGTCGACGGCAGGTCCGCGCTCGGCAGCAACCGGCTCCGCGTGCATCGCCATGCGCCGTGGCGCCATCGCAATCTGTTGGTGCGGCACTTTGCGTTTGGCACGCAGCTCGTCGGCCACCACCGCTTGTTGATTGAGAACTTCCTCCATGTACGCGTTTTTCGATTCGATGCTCATCGCGATTCGATAGCTCGAAATCAGTCGGCGCGCAGCGGCCGCCCGGGTGGGGCGTGCGCGCGGACACAAATCAGGCGCCGGCGATCGTGAGCAGCTACACTGAGGTCATGCCGCAACTGCAGCAACCCACAACGTCGCGCTCCGCTGGCTTGGGTGGTGATGCGCTGCGCGGTGGCGATGTGATTGGCAACCACCGCATCATCAGCGCCCTTGGCGAAGGTGGCATGGCGCGCGTGTACGTTGCGCACGACGAGCAGCTCGCACGCAAGGTGGCGCTCAAGGTGTTGCCGCCCGCGCACGCCGACGACGAAGCGCGTGCGCGCTTTTTGCGTGAGGCCCATGCGCTCGCGCGCGTGCAACACAAAAACGTTGTGCAAGTGTACGCATCCGGCACGCACGGCGACACCGCGTGGATGAGCTTGGAACTCGTCATCGGCGACGCGTTGACGGCGCTGGTGGGTGCTGTCGACGAGGAAAGCGCGCTCGCGCTGTGCGCACAAGCGGCGCGCGGCCTCGCTGCCGCGCACGCGCAAGGGGTGGTGCACCGTGACATCAAGCCCGACAACTTAATCTTGGACGGCAACTCCACCTTGCGCGTCATCGACTTCGGCGTCGCGTTCATGGTCGATGACGGTGTGCGCACCGGCGGCTTCCGCACACAAACGGGTGTCGCTGTCGGCACGCCGCACTTCATGGCACCAGAGCAAGCGCGCGGCGAGCGCGTCGACGCAAAGACTGACGCGTGGGGCTTAGGCGCAACGTTGTACGCGCTGCTCGACGGGCGCCCGCCGTTTTTTGTGGCGGCTGACGAGCCCGACGTTGAGATTTTGGCGCGCGTGTTGCGCGACCGTGCCCCCGCCCTGCGAAACAAGCACCCGCACATCTCGCCAGCGACGTCGATGTTGGTGGCGCAGCTGCTTGAGCCCGACGCCAGCAAACGCAGTTGGGACATGGAGCAGCTCGCGCACCAGATGGACGCAATCGCCGACGACATCGCTGCCGCCGCCACCGCTGCTGCTTCGCCGAGCGATGCGGCAGCCGCCGGTGCGGCCAGCGCCGACGTCGCTGGACCACAAGCGCTTGAGGTCGCGCCGGCACCAACGCTCACCGCGAACGCCGGCGCACCGACGTGGCTGTGGTTGGCGGCGCTGGCGATGGCATTTGCGTTTTTGGGAGCCGTGGTTGCCGTGCAGTGGACGCGCGCGCACGCGCCATCGCCGATGGATGTCCCTGTGGCGCGCGTTTTTGACCCCGTGGTCGCGCCCGAGCAAGCGCCAGTGGTGCTCCCGCAGATCGAAACGCCCGCGCCGACAACGACGCCAACACCGCTTACGGCGGTTGCGCGCGCGCACGTGCTGACGGCGCAACCGGCACAGCATGCAAGCGAGATCGTGTCGCTCGTGCGCGCCCACGACGCCGACAGCGTCGAGGTGTTGCGCGCGGTGCTCAGCGTCGGCGGTGCAGCGCAACAGCTGGCGCTCGACACCGTCGTCAAGCAAGGCGCGCGGCATCATGTCGCGCTGGTGGGCGAGTTGCTCAAACAGGCAGACCGCACCACGGCGCAGCGGGCGATTGTGGCGTTGACGGAGCTCAAAAGCCTCGACGCTGTGGCGATGCTTGACGACGCTGCCGTGCACCATCCCGACGGCAAGGTGCGTGCGGCGGCAGCAGCGGCGCGCAAACAGTTGTTTAGCGCAGAGTAGGGGTGGGCTGCGGCGCATTTTTTGCCGCGTAAAAAACACCACGGCCAACGCATCGGTGCGCGCTCCCAGTGGCTGCGCGTCGAGGTCGCGACGCATGCGCGCGCGAGCAAGCGAGCAAGCGCTACTTGGTCTGCGTGAGCGGGGCAGGCGGCGCGTTTTGCTCGGCAGTGAACGGTTGCGCCTGCAGCCGCGCGACGGCGGCAAGTGCGACCGCGTTGCGTGGGTCTTGCAGCAGCACCTTTTTGAACTCGAGCAGAGCCTCGCTGTGGTAGCCGAGCGTGTCGAGGGCAAATGCGGTCAGCGTGCGGGCGCGCAGGTCCCGCGCATCGAGCATCAAGCCGCGCTGATAGTAGACAAGCGCGCGTACCTCATCGCCCTGCCGGTGGTACGCGTATCCCAAGTTGACGAGGTATTTGCCGTCGCTGGGCACCAGCGCGATTGCGCGCTGCAAATTGTAAACGGCCTCGTCGACGTTGCCTGAAGCGATGAGCGCGCCCGCGAGGTGGTTTCGGTACCAGGCGCTGTCGCCGTCCAAAATCGTCGCGCGTTTGTAGCCAACGACTGCCCCCGCTAGGTCGTCGCCACCAAAGGCAGGATCGAGCGCCCGCGCTGCCGCAAACGCAGCCGCAGCATCGGCGCGTGGTTGCGTCGGTCCCGGTCCTTCGAGCGCAAAGCCCGCAGGATAGCCGCTGCTGGGTTGCGCGCACACCGCGCGGCACTGGCCGCAGTCGAGCTGCGCGCGGGCGGGTGCTGCCGCGAGCAACACCAGCGACATCGCCCCAAGCACCTCGACCGCTGTGCGCACCACCAGTTGCATCGAGGCTACGGACAGACGACGAGCACGCTTTGCGGCTGGATATCGGTCATCAAGCGCGGGCTGATGAGGTGGCGGCCAAACTTAAAGCGCACGATGCCGACGAGGCTGTCGAAGGTCTGGCCGGCCGATCGGCTGTCGCATGCGCGCGCGGTGGCGCAGGTGCGCGCTTCGGCGGCAACCGCTTGGTCAAACGTACCCGCCATGCCGGGCTGCAAAAAGAAGTCGTTGCCGAACTCAGCGTCGCCGGTGACGGTGAAGTTGCCGAAGTCGCCGGTGCGCGTGGGGCTGACAAACGGCGTCGGTTGCTCAAAGCAGTCGTTGACGGTGGCGACGTCTTGCAGCTCGACCAGCGCGCCTTCCCACTGCTCGATGTCGGCCGCGGGTGCGATGTCTTCGAGGCCAGGCCAGTCGCCGCTGAAGCTGGGCCGGCCGCCTTTGAGGCCTGCAGCGTCGACGCCCGCAAACAGCGCCGGCAACACGAGCTTGCTTGGGTCGTCGGCGACGGTGGTGATTTTGTTGATGAACGTCGCCTCGTACTCACCTTCCGCGAAGTCTTCGGTGTTGACGCCTGCGAGCTCAATGACGTCGCCGATCTCGGGTGCGGCGCCGGGATCAAACGTGGTGCCGGTTTGCGCCCAGGTGTAGTTGCCCGAGCGATCGCCCGGCGACGCCGGGTTGACGCGCACGCTGACGCGCACGCCGCTAAAGGCACCGAGGCGGTCGTTGGCATCTTTGTTGTTGGCGTCGGCGATCCAAAACACAAACAAATCAAACGCGTCATCGGTGTCGTTGACGAACACCACCGGCGACACCACGACGGCGTCAGAGATCGCCGCGGGGCAGTTGAACGCTTGATTAAACGCACAGCGCGTGATGGTGCCGTCGTTGAGCTCGGTGACGGTGTTGGTGGGCCGGTCCGTCGACACCACGTCGCTGAGCTGGCGCGGCAAAATGCGAAAGCCGCCACCCGTGAACACGTTGTACTGCACGACGCCGATGATCGACGCCATGACTTCACCGGCGACCGCCGGGTAGTGAAACACCACATCGTCCACGATGATGCCGTTGTCCAAGGTGAACTGGCCGAAGTTGCCGAGCGACGCCACCGTGACGTCCTGCAGCTTCACGAGCACGCCTTCGTAGTCTTCACCGGCGCTTTCATCCAACAGCGCCGCGGTGACCGTGAGCGGTGCCAAATCGCCGACGTTGGTGGTGACGCTGACCGCAGTCGCCTGCACACGCGTCTCTGAGTTGGGCGCGCCGCTGGCGGATTCTTTCGCGACGCCGTCGACGCGCAATGTGTCTCCGATAGCGATAGCGTCAGGCCGACCGACCATGTCAGCGAAGTACGTCACCAGCACGCCGCTGCGTTTGGCCGCGGGGTTGTCCGACACGAACACGCCGTAGATCTTCGGCAAGTCTGTGACGTTGTCGCGGTCGAGCACAAACTGCGACGACGTCGCCACCACGCCCACCAACAGCACCGTGCCGTCGGTTGCGATGGCGTGCGCGGAGTTCGCGTCTTGCACATCGCACACGGTGTTTCCCTCGGCAGCGACCGGGCAGTTGCCGTCACCACCGGTATCGCCGGCGTCGTTTGGGCCGGCGTCTTTTGTGTCGTCCCCGCTACCGGGCGAACAGCCGGGTGCGACCACACCCAGGACAGCACAGACATAAACGGCGGCGAATGGCAGGCGCATCATGAAGATCTCCAGTCAGGTGGGGCAGGTGTCGCACACCAAAGCTCGACGTCAACTACAGCAACGCAATTGCGCGGATCTAGCTGCGCCGCGTGGCATAACGGCTGCGATGACTGTCGCTGTGGCTGCATTTCACACCCTTGTCGATGCGCTGTTGCCGCGCGCATGCGCCGCTTGCGATGCGGCAGCCGCCGAGGTTTTTTGCGCCGTCTGCGCGAGCAGCCTCATGCCCGCGCCTGCGACGGCGCCCGCTGTGTACGGTTTTGGCGGCGCGCTCAAAGACGCCATCAACGCCACCAAACAAGGCGGCGACCTGACGCGGGCGCGGGCGTTGTCGAGGTTGTTTGCGCAACACGCACGCGCCGTCGAGGTCGATGTGGTGGCCTTCATCCCCACGCCGTACCGCCGCTTGGCCCGGCGCGGCTTCGATCTGCCCGCGGTGCTCGCGCAAGCGTTCGCCGTCGCGCGAGACGTGCCGTTCGCCTCGATGTTGACGTTGACGCGCGGCGACACGGCGTTGTCGGCGGGTGCCGACAAAAAGACCCGCGCGCTCATGGTGCATGGGCGGTTTCGCGCGGCCCCGTCGACGCCTACGCGCGTGTTGTTGGTTGACGACGTGTTGACGACCGGCGCCACACTCAACGAAGGCGTCCGCGTGTTGACGGCGGCCGGCCACCACGTGACGGCACTGGCCCTCGCAGCGAAGCCCTGAGGCGTTTGGATTCACCGAGCGTGGAGCTGAACAACGCATTTCATCGACCGTGGGAGATGAACGATGGAAATTCCCGGCCGACCGGGTAGCTGCCGCGCCGTTGGGCGTGTACACAACGATCAACATCGGGAGCGTGTTTATGGCCAGCCGCGTCAACGTTGCCACCATCAGCTTGAGTGCCGCAGCCCTCGCCATCAGCGCGACGGCACTCGCCAACGTCCCACTGCACACCGGCCTTGGCGGTCCCCGTGACTACGGCACCGACTGCTTGTCTCCCAACGACGACGGCTCGTCGGCAGCGATCGACATCACGCCGGCATTCCCGAGCGGCCTGCACTTTTTTTCGGATACCCACACGCAGGCCTTCGTCAACACCAACGGCAACATCACGTTTAGCGGCGCGGAGCCGGTGTTTACACCGCAGGCGTTTCCGGTGGCACAGCGTCCCATGATCGCTGCGTACTGGGCCGACGTCGATGTGCGCGCCCTT
>JAYTVG010000018.1:0-2734 GCA_043744135.1 Deltaproteobacteria bacterium
GACGCGCTGGCGCTCGCGATGACCGACCCGACAAACGCCGAGGTGATAGACTCCATCCAGTTTCGCACCGGCCGGCGCGTGCTGCCAAACGTCGCCGGCGAACACGCGCTGCAGGCTGCGATCCGTCGCAGCTACTATGGCGAGCGCCCGCGCCTGGTCGGTTCGCAAGGGCCTGCGCAGTTCGCTGGCAACGATATCGAGCTTGAGTCGGCGCCGCGTGCCGCCGCACCCGGTCCGACGGCACCCGCGGCGGCGCCCGTTCGGGCAGCCCTAGCACCCGCCGACAACGTCCCCGCCTACGCGCAAGACGAGATCCCGCTGGTGACTGGCGTGCTGTCGGTGCCCACTCCAACAGTTGCCGCGGGTTTGACGTGGGATGCCGGCATGGTCGGGTCGTTTTCGAAGCCTGGCGGCATGTTGGGCGCCCAAGATGACGACGGTGCGGCGCCGCAGGGGCGCATCGAAGCGGAGATCTTGGACCTCGGTGCGTCCGATGTGTTGCTGGAACTTCCCGGTTCCACGCCCAAGATCGATGGACGCGAGCTGGCACGTCGACGCAGCATGGGCGCGACGGCTGGCGCACCCCTTGTCGTCGCACCCCACGTGCACGGGGATTTCGATGCTGACGCCGTCATCGAACTCGAGCTGCCACCGCTGCCGCCCGTCGAGGCTGCGAGCATCATGGAATTCGATCGTTCATCTCCCAAGGTCGATGAATTGGAGTTGCCGCCGTTGCCGACCAACCCGAGCGCGCTCGTGCGGGCACCGACGCCTTTCGCCCGGCAGGCGCCGCCCCCGCGTGCACAAACGGATGCGGTCGCGGCGTTGTTTGCCCCTGCGCAGCCCATCGCACAGCACGCGCCGCCCGTCGCACAGCACGCGGCGGTGACGCTCGAAACGGCGCCGCCGCTGTCGCTCAGTGATGTGACTGCGACGATTGAAACCACGCCGGCGCCGACGTCCACTCAAAACGACGCGAGCTCGTCGAGTGACGGCGCCGCTGAGCCGTTTTTGGCGCTCGATGACGACATCATCGAGATCCCCCAAGCAAACGACAACGACATCGCCGTGGTGGCGGTGGCCCAAACCGACGCAGCGACGACCGAGCGCGCTCACAACGACGGAAGTGACATGGTCAAGGTGCCCACAGGCGTGCTTCACACCCACATGAATGCGGCGTTTTGCCCGGACTGCGGCGCCGACCGCGTCATCGGTGCGAAATTCTGTCCGTTGTGTGGCTGCTCGCTGGGCGGACAAGCGCGCGCGAAAGGGGCACCGCGTGGCGCGTCATCGCCACCCGTTGAGGCTCACATGGCGCTGTCGTTCGCTCAACTCGCACAGCTTGAGGGCGCGACGTCGACGCTGAGCACGCCGTGGGCGCTGGTGGATGAGAGCGACGCCTTGGCGATGAGCGCGCCGACCGCACAGTCGGTGGGTCTGTTTGTCACGTACGCCAGCGGCCTGCTCGCCAGCGATGCTGAGTCTGCCGACTACGACCTCGCGCCGTCGCCGTGGCGGTGGTTGTCAGCCGCCAGCGGCCCCGACGAGCCGGTCTCATTGTTGGCACACGCGCGCACCCAAACCGACGTGGTCGTGGCTGCCGACGTTGCCGCTGCGCCGACGGTGGCGCGCGCCGTGCCCGACGCAGGTGCGCTACGCGTCGACACGCAGACCCCCGAGCTGCCGACGTTGCCCGCTGCGCTGTCGCGCGCGGCCTCGAGCACGGCTGCATCTACCGACGGGGGCACGTCGTCGTCTGCTGCCGCCGTCAGCACCGTGATGAGCGCTGAGCCGACGACGACCGCGCGCGCGCTCGTCAACGATTGGGCCGACGTCGCAGAGCGGCCGATCCCTCGCAAAGACGACCGCGCAAACGTCGCGGCTGTGCCGCTCGCGCGCGAACTGTTCATGCCGCCGCCGCCGCTGCCCGAGGCACCGCCACCGCAGCCGCAAGTGGCGTATCGGCCGCTGAGCTCTGCGGCGATGGTGACTGAGGCACCCTGGGCTGCCTTTCAAGCGTCGACGGCACCCCTCGGTGCGTCCAGTGATGCCCCGCTGGGTGCTGCCCCGCTGGGTGCTGCCCCGCTGGGTACCGCCCCGCCCAGTACTGCCCCGCTGGTGGCATCGATGACGCCCGCGATGATGCCGTCGCCGATGCCCGCGCCAGCGTCGAGCTCCGCGATGCCGTCGCCGACGGGCAGCGTGACGGCTGCGAGCGTGATGACGATGGATCCTGAGGAGCTGCGGCTGCTCGCCCAGCGGTTGCTGGAAAAGGGCGCAGTCACGGCTGATGACGTCGCGGCCGCACGAAAATCGCGCGATCGCTAGCGCCGCACGCCGACGCGTTGCCAAGCGACGTCGTGTGGATGCGCGTCCACCGCCAACGGCAAATCGTCGCGGTGCGCGTCGAAGGTGTTAGCAGCGGCCTGCCGCGCGAATTGGTTGCCCGCAGCAACGCAGCGATCGTCGGATCATTGCTGGCAAAGTGTTGGTCGTCGCTGTCACCGACGACGCCGCAGTCGAACGGCAAAATCGAGCGTTGGCACAAGACACTCAAGGGGACGACGATCCGACCAAAGGCGCCCGAGTCCCTCGACGAGGCTATCCGCGTCGTCACGGAATTCGTCGAGCACTATCAACGTGAGGCTGCACGGAGCTCTCGGTTACGTGACGCCCGCGGACAAGCTCGCCGGCCGCGAGGTAGCGATCTTCGCCGAGCGAGACCGCAAGCTCG
>JAYTVG010000019.1:0-2725 GCA_043744135.1 Deltaproteobacteria bacterium
CCACGCCTGCGCCACGCCTGCTGCGATGTCTTTAAGCGTGACGTAGCGCGACGCAGGCGCGCCGAACACATGCGCGGGCTTGACGCAGTGCATGCGCACCGATGCGATGCCCGCGGCGTCGCAGCGCGCGATGGCGACGGGAAATGCGCATGCGCCCAGCGCCAAGCGGTACAGCGCGGCCGGCGTCCACGGACGGACATGCGTGGGGTCATCCCAAAATGACACGAAGCGATGATCCTGCGGCTGCGACGATCCCTCGGGCGCGCAGCTCAGTTCGCTTGGGGCTTCGATCCACAACGAGCCACCGGGCGCCGTGACGCGCACAAGCTCGCGCATAAACCCCGCGCTGTCGACGACGTGCTCAAGCACGTGCGACGCCACCACCAACGTGGCCGTGTCGTCGTCGAGCTCAAAGACGCCGCCGCGCGCTGCGCAAAACAGCACGCCCTGCGGCATGCCGGGGGGCTGCGTGACGTCGACACCGAGCAAGCGATGGTGCCGACGCGCGCATACCGGCGCCAGCAACCACCCAGTGCAACCGACGTCGACGACAGTGCTCGACGGCGGCAAGGCCTCCACCAACTCCTGCGCGGTCGGGCACGTAGCAGCTACGATCGCCATCGCCGCGTCTGAGGTGTTGGTCATGGCCCGCTACTCCGTCGCCGGGCCAACGACGACAAGAAAGACGCCGATGCCGACGCCGATGAGACCGACAGCCGCGGTCGCAAGCGAGCCGGCCACGTACAACGGCGCGTGGCCACCCGCGCGATTGGACGCGCTCACTGCAAACAGCTCACCACGTTCGCGGCCAGCGACTCCGGGCCCTACGAATGTGTTGTTCGCGACCTCAAGGCACAAGCCGAGGCACGCATCGGCAGCGGTGGTGCTGCTGTTAGCCTCGAGGGAGGCGCTCACCCACGTCGTCGACAACCAAGCGCCCACGATCGCGACCGCACTGCTGGCAGCAACGACGCCGCCGCCGATGTACCACGGCACGGCACCGTCACCGTGCGCCGCCGCAACGGCAGCGGACGGCGTCGTGCGCGCAGGTGATGGCGCCAACGTCACGGTCTCGACGAGCAGCTCGCCCGCCTGCAGCGACAGTTCGCGGTGCACGGAGGCATGACCTATCAGCGTGAGGTCGATTGCGTGCGGCCCTGGCGGCAGCGCGACCGGCCGCGCCAACGGTGCCGTGCCAATCGTTTTGCCGTCGATGGACAGCGCGACGCCGGGTTGCGCGCGCACATCCAAAAACGCCACCAGCTTGCCGCTCGCCACCGACGTGACAAACTCGGCGGCGAGCTCGAGGCCGGGCGGCTGCAAGTCCGGCAGCACTAGCGTCTGCGTCCCTTGTGGGCGCGTACCATCGCGCGCGATGAACGCCACTTCGATGCGCGCGCCATCATTTTGCGCCACGGCGCGCACCACCAACGCTGCACGTGCGCCGCTCGTGGAGGCGATGAGCGCCACGCAAGCATCGTCGGACGCGTCGCAGCCTAACGCTGTGCGCGCCTCCGCTAACGTCATCGGCGGCGGCGGGGCCCAACCGCCCGGCAGCGCGACGCTCGCGGCCGCCTTTGTCAGTGCAGGCGCCCAGTCTTGCGGCAGCGCAGGGAGCACCTCGACAAGCAACACTGCGTCCGCCTCGCGAGCTGGCTTGTCGACGCGCCTGCCCCGCGCCGCCGGCAGCACCACGAGCGCCGCGACCAACAACACCGCGATCATGCGACCGCCATGGGCCACAGTGGCACCGGCGAAAACTGCAAGTGGTCGCACGCGATGAGTCGGTAGCGAACGCCCGCGCGCTCGCCTTCAAACGCTGTGCGGTGTGCACGCGCGCCATGCAGATGACCATAGACACACAATGCGACGCGAAACTCCTCGAGCAGCGCCGAAAACGCCGTCGACTTCTTGTCGGCGGCGAACGGGGGATAGTGGATGGCCGCCAACAGGGGTCGGCCGTCGGCGAGACGCTGACCCGCCGCCAGCGACGATCGGAGCCGACCGATCTCGCGCAGGTAGATTTTCTCGTCTTCGGCGCTGAAGTCGAGCGCGCCCGGGCACGCCCACAACCGGCTGCCGCACACAACCACGTCGCCGAGGTCGACCGCGTCGTTTTGCAGCGCCACCAGCGACGCAGGCAGTGCAGCTCTGACTTTACCGATCGCACTCCACCAATAGTCATGGTTGCCGCGCGTCAAGATCTTTAGGCGCCCACGCCGTTGTGCGATCCACGCGAGATCGAGCGCTGCATCGGCAAGCTTCATCGCCCAAGACAGATCGCCCGGGCACAGCACGACGTCGTCGACGCCGACGAGCCGGTCCCACGCCTCCGCCATCTTTGCGTCGTGTCCGCGCCAATTGTCACCAAAGACATCCATCGGTTTGTCCGATGAAAGCGACAGGTGCAGGTCAGAGATGCCAAAAATCATGGTGCGCCCAGCGGCACGTGAAACGCTAACACCGCCAACGCAAAAGCCGACAGCAATCCGCGCGCCGGTCCGCGAAATCATCCGTCAAACTGCGCGACACGGTTCGTAGAAAAGCCCAGCAGCTCACGTGGCAAAACCTCGGCAGCGAGGTAGTACCCCTGCTCAATGCCAGCCGAGCCCCACCCCACCACACTCAAAGACGACGTCGCGGTTGACAGCGAACTGCCCGCGCCGATCGACGACGACTACGACGGCGACGACGTGTCGGCGCTGCACGCTCGCATGCCACGCGT
>JAYTVG010000020.1:0-2724 GCA_043744135.1 Deltaproteobacteria bacterium
GTTCGGCACTGGGTTTTTGCGCCTCGCGCTGCAAACCAGTACGCCCATCGTGCCGTTCGCGTTCATTGGCGGCGGTGACGTCATTCCGACCGTGATGAACTTGTACAAACTCGGCAAACTGTTCGGCGTTCCGTACATCCCAATCACGCCGTACATTTTGCCGCTGCCGCTGCCGAGGCCCTGCGAGATCGTCTACGGTGAGCCGATGACGTTTGATGGCAAAGGCGATGAGGACGACGCCTTCATCGATGCCTGCGTTGCTCGCGTGAAGGCGCGTGTCATTCAACTCATGCAACGCGGCCGCGCGCTGCGGGATGCACGATGACGGTGCTCATCACGGGCATTTGTGGTGCGCTAGGCAAGAAGGTGGCGCAGCTGCTGCGCGCGCGGGGCGAGACCGTCATCGGCGTCGATCAGCGTCCCTGGCCGGATCGTCCAAAAGATCTCGAGGTCCACGCCGTCGACGTACGCAAGCGCGCAGCGCAAGAAGTGTTTCGCACACGTCGGCCAGACTCGGTCGTGCATCTGGGCACCGTGTCGTATCTGCAGGCCGACGCAGACGAGCGCTATCGCACCAATCTTGGTGGCACGCGCGCGGTCTTCGAGCATTGTGCGCGCTATGGTGTGAAAGAGGCCGTTTTTGTTTCGCGGCATACGTTTTATGGGGCGGCAGCGGATGCTCCACTGTATCATACGGAAGCCGATCCGCCGCTCGCGCTCAGCAGTTTCCCAGAGCTATCGGACCTCGTTGCGGCCGATTTGTTTGCCGCGAGTGCACTGTGGAAATGGCGAGGGTTAAACACGTCCGTTCTGCGTCTTTGTGATACTTTGGGTGCGTCACGCACGGGCACGCTGTCGAGCTTCATTCGGCCCAAGCGCGTGCCCATGGTGCTTGGCTTTGATCCGTTGTTTCAGTTCATGCACGAAGACGACGCCGCGCGCGCCATCGTGCTGGTGTGCGGCAAGCGGCTGCGTGGTACCTTCAATGTCGCTGGGCCGCCGGCGGTGCCGTTGTCGACGCTGCTGCGCATGGCAGGGCGCCAGGCGTTGCCGATGCCCGAAATGTTCGCGACTCGCCTCCTTGGCCGCTTCGGGTTCCCTGCGCTGCCCTCCGCCGCCATCAACCACATCAAATTTCCCGTGGTTGTCGACGACCGCGCCTTTAAGAAGGCGACCGGGTTTTTGCATGAGCTCGACGAGGAGCAGGCGGTCGGCGCGTTTCGTTTCGCGGGGCAGAGCTAGCGCGCACCGTTGAACGATTGCGTATCCCCCTACTCTTCACGGCCGCGCGGCACTAAGCACGCGCTCGAGACGTTCACCGGCAGGGCCAGGAACGAAGTGTGTTGTACCTTTGCTTTTGACGAGGGAGTTGCATGGCCATGCGTTGGATGGATGACGGCAAGATCGATGTCGCGAACAAGCGCGTGTTTGTCCGCGTGGACTTCAACGTGCCTCTTCAAGATGGCAGCGTGAGCGATGACGAACGAATTCGCGGCGCCTTACCGACACTGGAGTTTTTGGTCGACAAGGGCGCGCGCTTGGTGCTCGGTTCGCACCTCGGTCGCCCCAAAGGGCGCGACGACAAGCAGTCGCTGCTCGCCGTCGCCACCGTTTTGCAGCAGCACCTTAAGCGCGACGTGATCTTCGCCGACGATTGCGTGGGTGACGGCGTCAAAAAGATGGCGAACGATTTGCAGCCGGGCCAGGTGTTGTTGCTCGAGAACCTGCGCTTTCATTCCGGCGAGGAAAAAAACGACGAGAGCTTCGCGCGACAGCTCGCGCAAAACGCGGACGTGTACATCAACGACGCGTTTGGCGCCGCCCACCGGGCGCACGCGTCGACCGCTGGCATGGTGCCGTTTGTGAAGGAGAGTGCGGGCGGCTTGTTGCTCAAGCGCGAGACCGAAACACTGTACGAACTTTTGCGCGCACCCAAGAAGCCCTTCGTCGCGATTTTGGGCGGTGCCAAGGTGAGCGACAAGATGGGCGTGCTCACCAAGTTGTTGAGCAAGGTCGACCGCATCGTTGTCGGTGGTGCGATGGCGTATACCTTTTTGAAGGCGCAGGGCAGCGCCGTCGGCAAAAGCCGCGTCGAACAAGAGCGCCTGCAAAACGCGCGGCTGATTTTGGACAGCGCCAAGCGCCTCAACGTCGAGGTGCTGCTGCCGTGCGATCACGTGGTCGCGAAAGAATTTAAAGAAGGCGCACCGTCGCGCATCAC
The DNA here is from genome assembly GCA_043744135.1 of Deltaproteobacteria bacterium. Lineage (GTDB taxonomy): Bacteria > Myxococcota > UBA727 > UBA727 > VGSZ01 > JAYTVG01. The sequence continues at coordinate 2,222 of JAYTVG010000020.1, forward strand.
CGAGGTCATCGCCGCCGACGAGATGGGTCTCGACATTGGCCCAAAGACCCGTGCGCAGATCGAAGCCGCGCTCGTCGGTGCGGGCACCGTGTTGTGGAACGGGCCGATGGGCGTGTTTGAATGGCAGCAGTTCGCCCACGGCACAAATGCTGTCTGCCGCGCGGTGGCGTCGTGCGGGGCCTACACCGTCGTGGGTGGTGGTGATTCCGTCGCGGCACTCAACCAAAGCGGCTTGCACACAAAGATCAGCCACGTCTCGACAGGTGGTGGCGCGTCTTTGGAACTGCTCGAAGGTCAAAAGCTCCCGGGTCTGTTGGCGCTTGGCTACCCTTATTGACAGCTGTAGGTCGCGTCCGACGTCGGACGTTCAACTGTTCACCTTGCAAGGTCGGCGAGCTCATCGACCTCGGGAGATGAACGATGAAACTACTTGGTTCACCTCCCAAGGTCGGTGAACTATTAACCGCATGCTAGCGAGGTCATGATGGCGCAACGCACACCGT
>JAYTVG010000021.1:0-2722 GCA_043744135.1 Deltaproteobacteria bacterium
GGACGCCAACAACAACGGCCAACTCGACTCCGGTGAGGACAAAAACGAAAACGGCGTGCTCGACATCCCCGATCGTGTGGCGCGCAGCCAATCGTTTGACGGACGGCAGTCGCGCATCGTGTACGGCGGTTACAACGGCGCCATCCGCTTGCAGGACATCCACGTCGAAAAAGGCATGGCATGCACGGACTGCCACTACCTTTGGGACGTGCACGGCGACTCAAATATGTACTCGCGCAACTGGGACAGCGTCGCCATCGAATGCGAAGACTGCCACGGCACGCCAGTCGCGCCCGCGACGCTCGTGACGTCGGGGCCAAACGGCGGCGACAACATGGCGGACGCGAAATTCAACACGCCGTTTGGCAAGCCGTGGTTTAAGCGCGACGGCGACAAGGTCATCGAATACTCGCGCACCGTCGCGGATCTCAAATGGGAAGTACCGCAGCTGACGTCGCCGAAAGACACGCTGTCCGCCTACGCGCACACGCAACCGCTCGAAAGCGGACCGAGCCCAAATCGCCCGCAAGACGCGCGCGCCTACGCGCACATCGCAGCCGCCGGCGGCTCCGGCGGCCTTGAGTGCTACGCGTGCCACTCGTCGTGGCAGCCGAACTGTTTGACGTGCCACTTAAAGCAGGACGTCACCAAGCCCAAGCAAGAGATTTGGTTTGGCGACGACGACATTGAGGACATATTTTTCCAACTCTTCAGCTTCACGCGCTCGCCGTTTTATATGGGCCGCGCTGGTGACGTCGAGGGCAACAAGATCGCCCCCGAGCGTTCAACCATGCAAGTGCACCTGACGATCACAGCGCAAAATGTCGGTGGCGGGGCCACCCTCGTCGACAACGCCGCCTTCGCCACCAAGGGCAACCTGTCGTCGATGGTATCAAACCCCTACTTTCCACACACGGTGCGCCGCACAGAGACCAAAAGCTGCGCGCGCTGCCACACCCTGCAAGACGAGGACGGCAACATCACCAACGACCACTTGGTCTCAGAAGCCACTGGGCAGGGCTCAGGGCGCTACAACAACATCGGTGATTGGGCTGTCGTCGGCACCACCACCGGTTTTGAGCAAGTCGATCTCAAAAAGGAAGTCGGCGGAGCGAAGATCACCTTCCCCGGCTTCGACTTCGACGACAAAAACCCGCGTCGGGTGTTCTTAGGTCTCGGCCAAGCCACCGACGTGTCGTTGGTGCGTGGCGTGGCGTTTGAAAACGGCTCCGGCGATATCGCCGATGTGGCCATCGTCGCGCACGCCGGTGGTGTCTCGCTGGTCGACGTGACCGGGCGGGACAACGCTGGATTGCCACCGACCGAGATCGCGCGCATCGACACGCTGGGGACCGTCATCTCGATCGACCATCCCGACCCGGCAGCGTCGCAAAGCACGCGGTTCATTGCACTCACCAACGAGGAACTTGCGGTGGTTGACTTCCGCGCGGCACTCGAGACCTCGCGCGTGAGCCCGGTGATCGACGTCGACGCGGGGCAAGAAGATATCGTGGACGCGGGCGATCTCGCTGACGGTGGCCCCGATGCGCTGGCGCAAGGTGTCGTGCTCGTGAAGGCGGGTGGCGTGTCCTGCGCGCTGCCGAATTTCGACCCCAACAATACCAACCAAGCGTTGGTGCAAGGTTGCACGCTCGCGCACGGCCTCGACCGCCCCACCCGCGTGCGCTTGCACGGCAGGTTCGCGCTCGTGACGTCGGCGGATGGCGTCACCGTGTTTGAGATCGACGAGGACCAAAACCGCGTGTCGGCGGTTGACCCCGGCGCACCGCTCGCTCAGTTGTTCACGTTTGAAACCAACCGCCCGGCACTTGACGTCGCCAGCATCGGCCGCTTTTTGTTTGTGGCGACGGGTGACGGCGGTGTCGAGATCTTCGACGCGGGACCGATTCTGTTTCCGAGCTTAGGTGAACCGATAAATCCCCGCTCGGTCGGCGTCGCACTCGCAGACGTCAATCAGGAACCAGATTCGCGCGGCGTCGCAATCTTCGGCAGCCGCCTGTTGGTCGCGGACGGCAAAAACGGCTTGCGTATCTTGGACGTGAGCACGCCCGCGCGCCCGGTGCTCGAGCGCACGGTCAAAGTCGTCGGTGGTGGCGCTCCCAACATCGATCAAGCGACGGCGGTGGTGGCGACGGCGGTGCCGACGCGCAATTTCGCGGTGGTCGCCGACGGCAGCCACGGCCTGCGCGCAGTCAACATCACCGAGGCCGTCGACTTCCGCGAGAAGCTGGACGCCGCGGCCGATCCGCAGCTGCTCGACGTCACGCGCGGGTTCCGGTTGTCGATGGAGCGCTCGGACCCGCTGACGCCGTACGACCCCAAAAACGCCGCGGTGCAGGTGTTCACGTACCCCACCACCGGCAACGCCGTCGCCATCGGACGCGGCTTGAGCCTCGACTCGTTGGCGGACCTGAGCGGCCGGCGCATGCGCGACGGCTTTTCAATCGGCAGCGACACATTGGACGAAGACACCATCGCGAAAATGCGCAGGGTGATCGTCAAAGAGGTGCCAGGTACGGTAGACATCCGGGGTGACGGCCTTGGGTGCGTTGTCCGCGCGGGCGATGAGACCAACGTGCAACGCGACCCGGAGAATGCGAACCGATGCCTGCCCACACCGCGTTGATGTCGTTTGAGTCGAGCTCGCTTGCGTTTCGCCGCGTGCTGCGCGTGTCGTGCTGCGCCGTCGCTGTGCTGGGCG
>JAYTVG010000022.1:0-9043 GCA_043744135.1 Deltaproteobacteria bacterium
CCAAGGCGATCGAGGGCGTACTGAGTTTTCACCGGCAGTGGTTGGATCTCGACAAGATCCTCGTCGTCAACAAAGATCCCGGCTTTTACCCATCCTACAACGAATTCTTGCGCCAATCGATGCGTGAGGAAGCTGATCGTTTTATCGCGTCCATCGTCTTTGGTGGTGACGCCAAATTGCGCACGCTTTTGACATCGCGCGCCGCACCTTTGAACACCGCGCTCGCGACCTTGTACGGCGTCGAGCCACCACGCCAACCCTGGGGCATCGTCGAGATGCCGGGCAGTGAGCGGGCGGGGCTGTTGACGCAGGGGCAGTTTTTGGCAGCACGCGCGCACGCCAAAGACGGGTCGCCCGTGTTGCGTGGCGTGTTCATCCTTGAACGTTTGTTGTGCGAGCCGCCACCCGCGCCCAGCGGCAGCGTCGACACCACGCCACCGGAATTCGACCCCACCGCGCAAACCACCAACCGCCAACGCTTTGCGCAACACACGTTCGATCCCGTTTGCCAAAGCTGCCACGTCGCCATCGACGGCATCGGCATGGGACTTGAAAGCTACGACGCCATCGGCCGCTTTCGCACGCAGGACAATGCGCTGCCCGTGGACGACTCGGGTTCGCTCGACGCCACGCGCGTGGGCGGCACGTTTAGCGGCGCGCCCGCGCTCGCCGCCCGCCTCGCTGACGCGCCCACCGTGCGCGCGTGCGTGGCCCGGCACTGGTACCGCTACAGCCTCGGCCACAATGAAGCGTTGCGCGATCAAGCGCTCACGCACGTGACGCAAGCGTTTGAAGACAGCGACGGCGACATTCGCGAGTTGATCGTCGCCATCGCCACATCCGAGACGTTTTTACGTCGCCCCGCGATTGGTGCCCCATGATGCATCTGCAACGCCGCCGTATGCTTCAGTCGATGGGCCTGGCAGCGTCGACGCTGTTTTTGCCTTCATTGCTGTCGAGGCGTGCGCACGCGCAAGCGGGACCGCCAAGGCGTTTGGTGATCATGCTGTCGCAACACGGCACGGTGTACCCCAGCTGGCGCATGCGCCCCGAGGGCCAAGCCGACAGCGCAGACTTCACGCAGCAGCTGTCCGCACTCGCCGACAGCGATTTTTCGCCGATCCTTCGTCCACTTCACCCTTGGCGCAACAAGCTGACGGTGCTTGACGGTGTGTCGATGGCGAGTGCAGTCGCTGACGAACTGCTCAACGAGCACAACGTCGGCACCGTGCATGCGTTGACCGGTGGATTTTTGCGCGACGCGACCACGGCGTCGTTCGCCTCAATCGACCAGATCATCGCCCAAGCCGTCGCTGTTGAAGGGCGCATCAACAGCCTCGAGCTCGCGGTGATCGGCGCCAGCAGTGGCGGCGCAGTGTTTCGCGATGCCGCGCAGCCTCTCCCCGCCGATATCGACGCGGCTGCCGCGTTTTCGCGCCTGTTCCCCAACAGCGACGCGCAGCAACAGGCCGGGCCCGCCACGCGCATTCAAAATGCGCAACCTAGCGTGCTCGACTTTGTGGGCAACGAGTACGCGCAACTGCTCCCACGGTTGTCGACGGAAGATCGTGCCAAGCTGAGTCTGCACCGGGATTTGATCGCCGACGTCGAGCAGCGCGTGCGCGATTTGTTCTTGGTGAGCTGCACCGCACCGCAGGCCGTCGACCTCAACAATGACTACGGCAGCCGCGCGTTTTTCGACACGCGCTTTGCCGCCATGAGCGGCATCATCACAAACGCCCTGGCCTGCGATCTGACCCGTGTGGCGACGTTACAGCTGGGTCAACTCACGGCCGAGCATTGCAGCGCACCGGTCGGCAGCGACGTGCACGCAGACTTTGCGCACCAACAAGACGTGCCGCCGGGCTTTGACGTGATGACGAACTACGGGCGCACACACGCGCAACAGTTCGCGGACTTCATGGCGCTTCTCGACTCGGTGCCCGAAGGCAACGGCACGTTGCTCGACAACACGCTGGTGGTGTGGGTCAACGAGCTCGCCACCGGCACGCACAAATTTCTGCCGTGGCCCGTCGTCATCGGAGGCGGTGGCAATCTCGGGCTGCAAACCGGGCGCTACTTGCGCTGGGCCCCAAGCGTGCCGACACCGAGCCAGCACCCGACGTGGAGCGGTGTCGAGCCCACCATCGGCGTGCCGCACAACCGCATGTGGATCTCGCTCGCGCAAAAGCTCGGCGTCACTTTAGGCCACGTCGGCGAAACGCAACTGACGACCACAAATGGCGTCGTCATCGACACCACCACGCCGCTGGATCGTCTGTGAAGTTTTTGGTGGCTAGCTCGCGCACGGTGAACTGCGCGGCCGCTTGGTGTGCCGCGACGCTCGCGGTGTCGGCATGCGTGCCGCCCGTGTCGCTGCCGTTTGGCTTCGTCAGCGCTGAAGGAGAAGGAGAAGGCGAAGGCGAAGGAGAGGGAGAGGGAGAGGGAGAAGGTGAAGGTGAAGGTGAAGGTGAAGGTGAAGGTGAAGGTGAAGGTGAAGGTGAAGGTGAAGGTGAAGGAGAAACCGCGCCGTTTTTTTTCGCGGTTGGCTATGGAGGACGTCGCATGGTGTCGGTCGACGGCAACGTCTGGGACAGCGTCGAGGATGCCGCGGGCGGCGGTGACGACGACAACCTGCTGCGCGGCGCGTGTTTCACTGGCGATCGCTATCTCGCGGTTGGCGGTTCGGTGCGCGGGCGCATCGTGTCCACCCGCGACGGCCGCACGTTTTCACCGGTGCTTGACGACCAAGCCGGCTGGTTTGGTGCGTGCGCCGCAAACGACGACGGCAGCATCATCGTGGCGATAGGCTCCGGCCGCACCGTGCGCAGCGTCGACGGCGGCGCAACGTGGATCGACCCGACGCAGCACTTCCCATGGAATATGCGCGACGTCAATTTCGACGGCACGCGCTTCGTCGGCGTCGGCAACGCAGGTGTCACGACGTCGCTGGATGGTGTCGCGTGGACAGCACCAAGCGCACCCGCAAACGCCGCCAACCTGCACCGGTTGGTCGTCGCACGCAGCGGATTGGCTGCGGGATTGTACGTCGCGCGCGGCGATCAGTTCGTCACCAGCACCGACCTGCTGACGTGGACGGTGATCCCAAACATGGCGGCGGTGCACGACGTGGCGCACGACGGCGCGGCGTTTTTTGCGGTGGGCGAGGGCTCGATCTGGCGCAGCACCGACGGTGTCACCTGGACGCCGACCGCAGCCCCCGCAATGGGGCGCATCACGATCGGCGGCGGCGTGTACGTGGGTGCCCAGTTCCCTGGCGTCATGCGCACGAGCGGCGACGGCAACGCCTGGGTGAACACGCTCGACGACGACGACAACGCCGTCGAAGACATCGTGTACGGCGTGCGCTGAAGCGGTGGGTGGCGAAAAAAAGTGCAGCCGCGGGTGTTTTTGTCGCGCAGTCGGCTGGTGCTCGGCGCGACTGTTCGCTATGACCAAGGCCTGCTGGGGAATCGTCTAACGGCAGGACATTGGATTTTGATTCCAAGTATTCGGGTTCGAATCCCGGTTCCCCAACCAAGCGGATGCGGCTCGCCAGGAACACCACTGGCGGGCCGTGGCCACCGCTGGATCCGCAAGCCGGCCGTCGACGGAATCTCCCGCAGAGCGCTTGGTGCGTCGTGCGCGACAAGGCGCGCGAGCACAAGCGGCACAACGACAGAAGAAAAGCGCGGCGGACAACCAACGCACGAGGAGTTGCGGTGGAGTCCCGCGACCCGCCTCCCGGGCAGCGGCGGCCGCTACGGCGTCTGTGCCTCGTAGGCACCGATGTCGTAGCCAGAACCATGAGGGCGCGGCGCGCCAACGTAGTCCACGGTGGACAGAAATGGGCCGGTGCTCACTCCCGTATCGATGGCGGGACTGTTCGGTAGCGGTGTCAAGTCGACGTCGTCGATGTCGGTGGTCCGCGTGAGTTCGGGATCGACACACTGCGTATTTTGAATATCGCAGTCTGGCGTATTTTGGGTGGCATATTTGATATTGAACCCAGTATCGACGGTGAGCAAATCTTCAGCGCCCCAGTACGTGTCACCAGCGTTGCGACTACTATCGACGAAGTACGTCTTCGCAAACAAAATGTTGTTTCGAATCGTGGCCGTTGAGTTCACGGGTCCACCAAGCAAAAGACTGACATTTGCCTCGCTTATAATGGTGTTGTTAATCGCCTCGATCGTGTCGCCGGCGATTTGGTTGCCCAGCACCAGCGAGTCGCCCAGCGCGCGGCAGCTATCGTAACCCGGCAGGAGCGAGAGCACATGGAGCGGCTGCGCGCCGCGCGTCGAGGTGCTCACCGCCGGCGCACCGGTCCGCGCGTAATAGCCACAGTTGCCGATGATGAGACTGTCTTTGACGGAGATGGCTTGCGGACCGTCTGGCCGGCTGAGGTAGGCAGGGTCCGGCACCCCACGCAGCTTTATTTGGTTGCCTGCGTTGCCCTCGGCGCGCACGCGGTTCAGACGGATGGTGCCGCCGTTTGTGTGGTACAAAAGGTCAAGACCATCAGATACGTTATACCTAAATGTGGAGTCTTCAATCAGCCAGTTACCGCCGGTGTAGCCTGTCGCCGCACCATCACCGTAGCCGCCGCCGACTTCATTGATGTTATATTGACCAAAACAGCCGAACGGCTGTTTTCCGGGATATGATTCCAAGCAGCCGTTTGATTCAATTGTTACATTTTTCCAGTAGATGAGACCAGAGTTGCTGTCGTTCGTCTTGTTGGTCTCGTCGCCCTCGTAGATATCACCATCCCACCCCGCGAGCGGGTTGGCGGCGATGCGCACGTTGAACAGCGACCAATCGGTTAGGCGCGCGGCATAAACTCCGCGGTCGCTGAGGCCGTGGACGTCGAGGCTGTAGAGGCTGACGCGGGACGAGTCTTTCGCTTCGAGCCCGAATGCCGCGTACGGCTCGTCTTCGCCGCAGGCCAGTGCTGCGTTTGGATGGTTTGCTCCCGACAGGCACTCCGCGTGATCGGTCAGCTCGAGGCACGCGACGCGAACGTCGTTTGCCCCGACGAGGCTCATCACTGCGCGGGCGTGACCGGAACCCCAAAGCTGCGGCGTTGCCGCACACGCTCCGTCGGCATCCACCTCGCCGTAGATGCGCGTGGGCCGATCTGCCGCGAGGCCCGACGGCACCGGCTGCAAAGCGCAGCCGGTCCCTACGGATTGGCACTCGGCGTCGGCGCCGGCGCCGGCGCCGACTTGGTACGAGCCGCTGGTGATGATGAGCTTGTCACCTCCGTGCATGCGCGGCGCCCCCGTTGGCGGGAGTGCGACGAGCGGGCTCTTCCACGCGCAGCTCTCCGCCGTGCCTGCGCCCTCATAGTCGGTATTCGCGAGGCCCGTGCACTGCGCGGCGCTCCCGCCTAGCGGCCGCACGTAGTAGACGCTTCCCCACTCCGGACCGTCGGGCGGCACGGCCACGCCGAGGTGTTGTGGCCCAGCGTCTGGCTGGCCGCCGCCGTCCACCTCACCACCGCCTGCGTCCAAGGCGGACCCGCCATCGGTGTTGCCGGCGTCTGCAGCGCCTGCGTCGGTGCGGCCCTGAGGACCGCCATGTGTGAAAGGGCCGCTGTCGAGGCAACCGCAGCCCCAAAGGCTCGCAAAAAGTGCACAGGAAAATAACGCACGCGTTGTTTTCATCGATGGCTCCGTGACGAGTACCGCAAGATCAAAAATTCCTACTCGGCTACTCCGGTTCGGAGCAGCGGACAATACGCCGGTGCGGAGCCGCACCTCGGCCCTCGTGGACTGCATTCGGCGATGCCGCTGTGCTGACGTTCGTCGCTGCACCAATCTAAGAACGCACGACCAAAGACGATGGCATCGGCGACGTTGATGAAGGTTTTCGGGAACGATGGGTGGTATTTCATCGTGTAGAACTGTGATCGTGAAAACGATTGTCATTGCTGACCTGACGGGGACTAAGCTTCGCTCCGATGACCAACGTGCTCGTCATGCACGCTTCGCAGGAATCCTGCGCGTGCTCTTCACCTAGCACTTCGCCGTCGTCTTTTCAGGCTTCACCGGCCGACCCCGACGAGCGCAAGCGCCAGCCGAAATTCGCTTGGTGGCTGGCGTTATCCGCACAGGCGGATGCGGCTTTCCGGGCGTGTCAGCTGCCCCTGTCGTGATATTGTTGTCGCCGATGACGACACCAGCGTCGACGCCAGAGCCATTCAAGGTGTGGACCGATGACCTCGGCGTGCCACGCTACCTCCACGGCACGAAGGCCGACCTCAAGCCGGGCGACCTGATCGAGGCTGGCCGGACTTCCAACTACGCAAAGACAAAGCCCGCGGCCTTCGTGTACCTAACCGGCACATTGGATGCAGCCACGTGGGGCGCCGAGTTGGCGATTGGTGACCGCCCCGGTCGCATCTACGTCGTTGAGCCGTCTGGACCAATCGAAGATGACCCAAACCTGACGGACAAGAAGTTCGCGGGCAACCCAACGCGATCGTACCGCACGCGTGCGCCGCTTCGTGTCATTGAGGAAATCACCGACTGGAAAGGCCACGCGCCCGAACAGCTCCAAGCGATGAAAGACGGCGTCGCGCGTCTCGCTGCGCAGGGCGTCGAAGCGATCGAAGACTGAGCATCCGCGGCAACGAACGACGCCGCCATTTCGATGACCGCGTTTAGTCTCCTGTTGCGCCAACCATGTAGAACCTTCGCCATCTGACCGACGATGGTGAAGGGTTTTTTAGTCGTATCGAACGGTTGCGCCATCGCGTCTTTCGACGAGCACGCTTCTTCGTGGGGTGCCATGGTTTCGCCTTGGATTGAGGTGTGATGCGAACGATGTTTTGGATCAGCCAGACCATTCGCCCGGCCCGTAAAACACAAAGCCCGGGATGGCGCTCGCCTCGATGGCGCTTTTGACCTGCTCGTGGACAACGACCGCGCTGACGTTTTCGGCGAGTCGGAACAACAGATGGCCGGTCGCTTTGCTTTCGTCGATGACGAGGCTGACAAAGTCGATGTCGCCCATCGTCGTGTTGGACGTTCCCATGAGTTCACACGACCTCATGTCTGCACAAGCGCCTTGTAGTTCGTGTGTCTCTCGCCGGTGGCGGGGTTCAGCAAAACTGCGTCGAAGTACTGAATGTTGTCGACGCCACTCGCCGACAGGACGGCGACCACATCGTCGCGCATGACTGGGATAGCCTTCTCGTAATACATCGGCTTTAAAAAGCCTTCGTAGTCGCTGTCCAACTGGTACACCAAAGGCTGCGCAACGGCGTGCGCAAGCATGCGTCCCAGGCGCCAATTCCCCTCGAATTGCGGACCGGAGGCGATGGGCATGATGGGGTGTTTGCCTTCGCAAACCATCACATAGTGGGTCATTGCCGTCTCCGCGACTCAGGCGCTGTCGCAAACCCGACTACCAGGCTCCTGAGACCGTATGTTGCCACGAATTCGACGCGCGGCTCCTCCCTGTTTGGGGTCGCTGCGCGTCGAGCACCAGGTCGCGCTTCGAGCGCCTCGGTGACGAGCTCGCCGTCCCGGCATTTGGAGTGTGTGCTCAGGCGGGGTGTTGCGTCGGTCACACGCAACCGCTCCCGGTTGCGTTAAAAAACTCCATGCCGATTGTTCTGCCTCCCGCCGTACCGCCCTTGGACGCGGCCGCCCCTCAACTCGACCGCGCGCGCAGCGCTGAGGTACGCCAGACGCGCTACCACGCGTACCCCACGCTGCGCTTTGACGACCCCGCGCTCAAGACCATCGACACCACCGGCTACGTCATCGGCGCGCAGGGTTTTTACCGCGCCGCAACCACGACGGGTGTTGAGCCCTTCGTGCCTGCCGACGGTAGCGCGCCGCAGGGCACGCTCATCGTCGTGCAGGGCATCATGACCGACGAGGACCGCGCCAAAGGCGTGTTGCAAGGGTTGGCGAACGACGGCTACGCGGTGTTTGGCGTCATGGTCGATACCCACGGCATGTTGCGCGACATCGCCGCCAGCATCGGCGACAAGGGCAGCGCAAAAAATCCCGCGGTCGATACGGTGGCAGCCCTCATCAAACAAGAGCTCGGCGCAGCGACGCCCGCGCGCTTTGTCGGGCACAGCCGCGGCGCGCTCGTCATTGACCGCGCCATTCACGATCTCAAGTGGGCGATGCAAGATCACATGAGCCTCGGCGAAGCAGAGCGCAAGCTCGCGAACATCGAAGTCGAGGTGCTCGGCGACACCGTGATGTTTCGGCAGATGGGCCCGCACTACACGATCTACGACAACCGAGCCGATCCCGTGCCGTGGTCGGGGTCGCGTTTTCCGATCCACTTCGTGCCGAGCCAAACCCAGTGGCATCGTTTCGTCGACCACCGCGCCACCGGTGTCGTCGTCAACGCCGACGAGAGCCGCGAACGGCAGCTGGCGGATCGCATCAACCAACAAAGCCACGGCATCAACCCCGCAAACGGCAGTCGCGTTGCAGAGCCGTACGCCAAGGCGCGCAGCGACGTCGAACGCGCCCGCAACAACAAGCCGAGCGGCGATTGAGCGTCGGTGCGTACCGACGTCAGATGCGGTGCTGCCGTGCGTGCACCAACGCGCGCGCAGCGTCGGGCCACTGCGAAAACTCAAATTCGAAACCGCCTCGCAACAGCCGTTGTGGCACCACGTAGCGGCTCTTCAGCAAAAGCTCCGTGTCGGTCCGCAATGCAAAGGCACCAAGCTCGAGCATCCAACGCGTCGCGGGCAACCCGACCGGCATGCGCAAGCCATCGCGCAGCACCCGCATGAACGCTGCTTGCGGCAACGGCCCGGGTGCTGCGATGTTGACAACACCGCTGACGTCGTCGTGGGCGATGAGCCAATCGATCGCGCGCACGAAATCGCGCTCGTGCACCCACGATACGTACTGCGCACCACCCGCCGCCGCGCCGCCTAAACCGCTGCGCACCAAGCGCGCCAGCACGTCAAAGACGCCGCCCCGCGCCGCACCCATCACCATCGCCGTGCGCAGCGCCACGCGCCGGGTGCGCGGTGTGTCAGCGTCGGCAAGCGCCT
>JAYTVG010000023.1:0-9038 GCA_043744135.1 Deltaproteobacteria bacterium
GCGCCAGCCGCCCCGCAGGGGGTGCTGGCGCCGTCGCTGTCGACGCTAGGGCAGGTGGCGAACCGCGACCCGCGACTGCACGACGATGAGGCTGAGCAGCGGCTGGAGCAGGATTTTGGGGTGTTTTTTCAGCGCGGTATTGATGCGCTGCGTCGACAATGGCGCCCTGAGGACGCGCTGCTCAGCGCCGACGTCAACGACCCCACCAAACTGTGTGGCCGCGCGCTGCGCACCACGCAAGCGGTGGCGGTGATCGATCGCAACGGCAACGTCGTCGACGTCGACATGCGCGTGCCCTCGGGCTGCGTGGCGCTTGACACCGAGGCGGTCGCGGCGTTTTTGCGCGTGGCGCAGTTTCCGTTTCCGCCCTCAGGGCTGTTCGTGAATTCCGACGGCACGGCTTCAGACACGACACGCATCCCTGTGCGCTTCATCGTCAGCTTCGACGGTCGCTTGCAGCTGGACTGGAACTGATGCGCACGGCGTCCAAGCGCGCGTGGTGCGGCGCGGTGTTGCTGGCGCTGACCGTTAGCAACGCATCGCACGCGCTGCCGCAACACACCGACAAGCTGTTGCACGCGGGTGCCTCCGCTGCGGTGGTTGACGTCGTGTGGTTCGGCTGCGCGCTGCTCGACCAGCCGGTGTGGGTGCGCATCGTGGCGGGCGCGTCGGCGGGCGCCGCGGTGGGCGTCGGCAAAGAGCTGGCTGACCTCGCGGGCCTTGGCACCCCAGACGCGAGCGACTTGCTGTTTGACGCGTTTGGCATCGGCATCGGCATCGCTATCGGCTTGGTGGTGCAGACGCTCGTCGACGCGGATCGAGCCCCCGACGCCGCGACACAAAATATTCAACCCGCGCGCCGTTAACGCTAGACTCAGCGCATGACGCACACCCACCTCAAAACCAGCGAGGACCGCTTGTGGGCGCTGGTGGCGGAGCGCGCGCGATCTGGTGCCGACACCGCGCGCATCGATCAGCGGATTTGGGATCTCTTTGGTGAGACGTGGGCGGTGATGTTCACGGATCTGTCGGGCTTTTCGCGCCAGGTCGACACCTTCGGCATCCTGCATTTTTTGCAGGTCATCCACGAGCACAAGATCGCGCTTGAGCCCGTCATCGCAGATCACGATGGTGTCCTCGTCAAAGTGGAGGCGGATAGCTTGCTGGTGTTGTTTCGACGGGCGGCGTCGGCGGTGCACTGCGCGGTGGCGATGCAGCATCGTTTGGACGCGCTCAACGTCGACCGCCCACCACAAACGCAGGTGCTGTTGTGCGTCGGCATCGGCTATGGGCCGATGTTGCGCATCAACGACCACGACGTGTACGGACAGCAGGTGAACGCGGCCTCAAAGCTCGGTGAAGACACCGCGAAGGCGCGCGAGATCTTGTTGACGCGTCAGGCGCTCGACGCGGCCGGCGATCTCGGCAGCTTACGCACCGAAGCGTTGAGCGAGACGGTCGCGGGCACAAGTGACAACGTGCGCTTGCTGTACCGCTAAGCGCGGCGGGCTCACTCGCCAGCGCGCAGCTCCGCGAGAAATTCTTCTTTGGTGACGAGGCCACGCCGCGCCAACACGCGCATCAGTGCCCAAAACTTTTTTTCGAGCGCTTCGGCTGCGTCTTGCGTCGGCGTGTGCGTCACAGACAGCACATCGTCTGGACCAACGGGAAACGATTCACCGCTGAGCAGCGCCATCGAAAACACGCCCGTGGGGTGGCCGCTATAATCCGGTGGCGGCTTGGTGAGCATCGGCGGCTCAGCGAGATCGCGCGCCGCAAACTCCCGACGCAGCTGCGCGATGGCGGCGCGGTCGGTGACCTCGTCGGTGAGCGTCAGCGCCGTCGGGCCGGGTGGTTGACCGGCCGGGTTGAACCCGGGCGGTGCCATGCCGGGCGGTGCCGTGCCGGGCGGTGCCGTGCCGGGCGGTACCGTGCCGGGCGGTACCGTGCCGACCACGCGTTCTTGGTGGTCGCGGCCGATGATGGTCATCTCCGAATCCACCGAGCCGATTTTTCGGTCAAACGTCAAGGGTGCGACGTCGACGCGCTGGCCGTAGTAGTGCTTCTTGATGGCCTGCTCGAGGCTCGAGATCTGGGCGATGGCGGGTTTGACCACGGCGTCGGTGGTGAAGGCGACCTCGTCGATAGCGACGGCATTGAGTGGATCCGCCATCGCCAACAACAACACGCGCCGGCCGTTTTGTTGTTCTTTGAGTGCGATGGGAAACACCTCGTATTGCTCAGCGACGCGACGCGGCACCAACTGCAGCGCGCGCGCATCAACGGCCACGCGCGCGAGATCGACCATCGGGATGCCGAGTGACTCCGACAGCACGCGCGTCAGCATGCCCTCGGCGATGAAGCCCTTGGCAACCAAAGCCGTGCCGAGGCGCATGCCCCAGTTGCGCTGGTGCGCGAGCGCGCTGTTGAGCTGGTCTACGTCGATGAGGCCACGCTCCAACAAGATCTCGCCCAAACGCTTCTTCATAGATGGTTGTTAGCACGCACGCCGCCGTCGTCACAATTCACCGACGTTGGGACGGATAGGTAAGCCACGCCATGCACCGACACTAGGAGGTGAAACGACGTCGCCGCGCGTGCTGACGCTGCCGACGGCGTAGTGACCGTCACACGGTCTCAATCAACGACGCCACCTTCGTCATCGCCAGCGACAAAGCCTTCGCCCGCTTTGTCACCAACCCGACGGTACAGCGTGCGCAGGCTGACACCCAGCAGCTTGGCCGCGAGCGTCTTGTCGCCGGCGGTGTGCTTGAGTGTCGCATCGATGGCTGCGCGCTCGATCTGCTCGAGCGTTTGGCCGACGCGAAACGTCAACGTCTTTGGATCGGCGTCCACCACCGTGTCGCCGCCACCTTGCACGGCGCTTGGCAGATCGACGAAGCGCAAGGTGTCAGCGGGCGCGAGCACGACCGCGCGCTCGACAGCGTTTTCAAGCTCACGCACGTTGCCCGGGTAGCCGTAGCTCGACAGCGCATCGAGCGCGCGCTGCTCGACGCTCGTGACACTCTTGTCGTGGCGCGTCGATTGTTCCCGCAAAAAATGCGCGAGCAGCACCGCGATGTCGCCCTCGCGCTGGCGCAGCGCCGGCAACTGCAGCGTGATGACGTCGAGACGGTAAAACAGGTCAGCGCGAAACAACCCCTGGCGGATGCGCTCCCGCAAATCGACGTGGGTGGCCGCGACCACGCGCACGTCGACACGGCTGGCTTGCGTCGCACCCAAACGCTCGACCTCGCCCTCTTGCAGCGCGCGCAACAGTTTGGGCTGCATCGCGAGCGGCACATCGCCGATCTCGTCCAAAAACAACGTGCCGCCATCGGCGCGCTCAAATCGGCCGGCGCGATCGACGGCGCCCGTGTACGCGCCGCGCGTGGTGCCAAACAGTTCGCTTTCCAAAATTGAATCCGGCAAGGCCGCGCAGTTCACAGTGACGAGCGGGCCGGCGCGCCGGGGCGACAAGCGATGCAGCGCGCGCGCAGCCAGCTCTTTGCCGGTGCCACTTTCGCCCATCAGCAACACGGTGGCGTTGCTCGGCGCCACCTGCTGCAAGGTCTGCGCGAGGGCCAACATCGCGGCGCTGCTACCGACCATGCCGATTTGGTCGCTGCCTTGTTTCACCTCCAGCAACTCGGCCTTCAGCGCGCGGTTTTCCACCAACAGCGCTTGGCGCTCTAAGACACGCTCGACGCACGCCAACACCTCGCCGCGCTTGGTGGGCTTGACCAAGAAATCGTACGCGCCTTCACGCATCGCAAACACGGCGTTTTCCACCGTGCCGTAGGCGGTCATCACGATGACGTCGGTATGCGGCGACAGCGCTTTGGTGGCGCGCAACAGCGCCATGCCGTCTAAGCGTGGCATCACCAAGTCCGTCAGCACCACGTCGATGGCGGCGTTGTCGTCGCGCAACAGCTGCAGCGCACCATCGCCATCAGCGGCGACGACCACCGCGTGACCAGCGCGCTCCAAAATGCGCCGCAGGCTATCGCGGTGGGAGGGCTCATCGTCCACGACGAGAACGCGCTTCATGCGCGCTTGTAGCACCACCGAAGTGTTTTGGGGTGTGCTTGCGCGGCTTCGCGCGAAACGACGTTGGGCCCAAGGGTGCGACCTGCTATCGGCGACGCGTGGGATTGCACGGGCGCCTGATCGTGATCGTTTCGGTGCTGCTGGCCCTGACCGTGGGCGTCGGTGCGATCGCTGTGGTCCGTGAGCATGACGGCGCGCAGCGCGACCGCGAAAGCGCCAAGGCGAGCGCACTGTTGATGGCGCTGAGCGCCACGCTCCCCGCGTCCAATCACGCCGCCACCGCAGCTCAACTGGTCACGCTCGAGCCCTATTTGAGCGAGCTTGGCCTCGCTGAGCTGACGTTGAAGGAGGCCAGCGACGATGCCGCGCACGCGAATGTGTTGCGCAGCAGCGTCTCGGGTCCCGTCGCTACCGCCGAATCCACCAAACGTTTCGATGCGTTCGTCGATCGCGCTATTGCGTCATCGGTGCCGCTACTGGAGCCGGCGCCGCCCGCCTGGCCCCGCTTCGTGAGCGCGCCGGTGCAGCGCGGCGCCCGGGTGGGCACGCTCGTCGCCGTGATGGACGTCTCGCGCGCGCAGAACATCGCGCACGACAGCAACGCCCGCTTGAAATCGGTGACCCTCGGCGCGGCGCTGTTGTTGTTGGTCGGCTTGTTGTTGGCACTGCACGTCGAGCTGGTGCGGCCGGTGCGAACCATGTTGGAGGTGGCGCAGCGCATGGTGAGCGGCGACTTTTCTGGGCGCGCGCGCGTGCTTGGCGGTGGCGAGGTGCGCGAGCTTGCCGCCTCCCTCAACGACGCAGCGCGTCTGCTGAGAAAGACCCACGTCGCACTCGAAGGCGCTGTTTTGGACCGCACCATGGCGCTTGAAAATAAGAACGACGAATTGGCGCGCGCAAACGAAGCGCTTGAAAAGCTCGCGCTGACCGACGCGCTCACCGGCTTGCCGAACCGTCGCTATTTGGAGCAAGCGCTGGCGTTTGAGGTGACGCGCCAAAAGCGTCAGAAGCGACCGTTTTCGCTGTTGATGATCGACGTCGACCACTTCAAGTCCTTCAACGACCAAAACGGTCATCCCGCGGGCGACGAGGTGCTCAAAAACGTCGCGCAAATTTTGTCGCAGTCGCTGCGCAAAAGCGATGTGGTGGCGCGTGTCGGCGGCGAAGAATTCGTGGTGTTGTTGCTTGACACGGCGCTGCCGCTCGCGCGCGTGGCCGCAGAGAAAGTGCGCGCGGCCGTCGAGAGTCACGCGTTCACCCACGGAGAAACGCAGCCGGGTGGCCGCTTGACCATCAGCTTGGGGTTGGCGAGCTACCCGATGCATGGGGCCGAAGCACAAGCCGTGCTCGCGGCGAGCGACCGCGGGCTGTACGTCGCGAAGTTGACCGGCCGCAACCGCGTCGGCACCCCCGAGGATGCGTGAGCTTAGGCGTGATGACGCCACAGCAGTTGCTCGCCGAGCGGTCGCTGTTGGCGCTCGCACCGGTTGCCGCGCGAGGGGACTTGCTCGACCCTGCGCAAGAAGTTGCCATCGCGAGTTTGGATCACACAGCGACGTTGAAGCTCGACAACGCGGGCCGCGCGCTGTTGCATGCGTGGACGTCGCGCGCCGATCGGGTGTTCTTGTTTGACGACGCCCGTCCTGCACTTAGGCGCTTGTTGCGTGCGGGTGTCGACGTGCGTCGGCCGCTATGCCGCTTGACGCTTGAAAGGCTCAGCGCCGACAGCAGTGTTCACGACGACGGCCAAATCGCGCGTGACGTGACGGCCGCCGCCGCGCGGGCTTCGTCGATTTTGCACAAGCTTGAGGCGCAGCTCATCGCGGTGGAGTCGGCCGGCCACACGCGGGTGGCGCGCTTAGAGTGTCTGGTGTTGCGTGCGTTTGCGGCGCTCGAGGACCGTGGACTCGCCATCAACGTGCCGATGTGGCGCGGGCTTGTCGACGAGCAACAGCAGCACGCTGTGCGCGCCAAAGCGGAGGTGATTGCGCTCGGCGATGCGCATATCGCGCGCGATCTATTCGGCACGCCCGAGATCAATCTCGACGCAGATGGGGATGTGCGCACGCTCATTAAGCGTGTGCTTGGCGCGGAGCCTAGCGACATCGGCAAGTCGACACTATCGGCGCTCAAGCATCCGCTGACCGACGCGCTGCTGCGCTACCGCGAGGCGCACAAGATCGTGTCGACGTACGGCGAAGCGTTGTTGTCGCGCGTGGATGCACGCACGCACCGCCTGCACGCCACCTTCACGCCGCTGGGCGCATCGACCGGGCGCGTCGCAAGCGCCAACCCCAACTTGCAAAATCTACCGTCCGATGCGCGCTACGGAAAGTGTTTGGTCCCTCCCGCCGGCCGCGCGCTCATCACTGCCGACTACGGCACGTGCGAGTTGCGCATCGTCGCGGAGTTGGCGCAAGACCCAGTGTTTTTGCGCGCGTTTGACGCCGGCGAAGATCTGCACTCGACGGTGGCGACGTCGATGTTTGGCGTGAAAGTGTCAAAGACCGAAAACAGCGAGCTGCGTCAGCGGGCAAAGGCCATCAACTTCGGCTTGGTGTACGGCATGGGCGCGCCGGCGCTGTCGATGTCGCTCGGTGTGTCAGCAGAGGTCGGTCAACAGTTGCTCGACAAATACTTTAAGACGTTCCCGCGCATCCGCGAGCATCTTGAAGACAGCGTGCGCACGGCGCTCGCCCGCGGCTACAGCGAGACGATTTTGGGGCGGCGCCTCACCTACGACGTGGAGCAACTCAAAAGCGACAACGCGCGCGGTGAACTCGGTCGCATCATGAAAAACATGCCGATCCAAGGTGCGAGCGCCGACATGACCAAGCTCGCGATGGTGCGCGTGCATGAACGCTTGACCCCACCCCACACACGACCAAGCGCTGGTTTGGTGAACACGATTCACGATGAGCTGGTCGTTGAGTGCGACGCTGACGAAGCAGATGAAGTCTCTGCATGCGTGACTGCGGAAATGGAACAAGCACACCGCACCTTGCTACGCCGGGTGCCGCCCCTCGTTGAGACGCATGTGACGCTGGGCTGAGCGCAGGTGTGCTACTGCACGCTTGCGTGAACCTGCGCATCTGTCGCGCAAGGTTGGGAGATGACCGATGGATGTCTACCGAGGCTGGCGCCGGCCCGGGCCCACCGTCACTGGCAATGCCGCGCTAAAAGACAGCGAGAGCCTCGATTTTCTGTGCGGCCACTGGCGCATCTTTCAATACCAACGTGGTCACCGCTACAGCGTCGACGACGTGTTGTGCGCTTGGTACGCAACCACCTGTGCGCCGTCGGTGCGTCGTCACCTTGATTTGGGCAGCGGCATCGGTTCGGTGGCGCTGTGCGTCGCGTGGAGGTTGCCCGGGTGTCACACCACTACCATTGAAGCGCAGGAGATATCGCTCAAGCTCGCAACCAAAAGCGTCACCTACAACGACGTCAAGGACCGCTTCACTTTGCTTCACGGCGACTTGCGTGATGAGGCCGTCATAGCGCTCGCGCTCGATGGTGGTGCGTTTGACCTCGTCACGGGCTCGCCGCCGTACTGGCCCATCGGCGCCGCGCAGGCTGCTCACCACGCCCAAGCGGTACCGGCGCGCTTGGAGGTGCGCGGTGATATCGCCGACTACGCGCTCGCGGCGGCGAAGACGCTTGCACCCGGCGGCGTGTTCGTCTGTGTCTTTCAAGGGTCGCAACACGCGCGTGCCCTCGCGGCGCTTGACGCTGCACAGCTCACGGTGGTGCGCACGCAACCGGTGGTGTTTAAGCAAGGCACGCCGGTGTCGCAAGCTGGGGTGGTGTTGTATTGCGCGTACCGCACACAAGACGTGCCGACGTCGATGCGCGGCGCGCCTTGGGAAGAGCCCGCCGTCGTGGTGCGCGACGCGCAAGGTCACACCCCTGCCGCGTACGCCGCCATCCGCATGAGCTTTGGCTTTCCACCGGGCAACATGCCGCCCGACAGCTGAGGTTCAGTGCACGAACGCGCGCGCGGGGCTGTGCGGCAGCCCGCGCAGCGCGACCTCAAACGCCGTCGGCACCACCAGGCCTGCGCGCCGCATCGCCTCAACGGCCGGCACCAGCGCAAACGCGCGCAGCTGCATGCGCGGGTGCGGAACTGCAGGCCACGCTGACGGCGCGCGTTGCGACGTCGACCACAGCACATCGAGATCGAGCGCCCGTGCAGCGTCTTTGTGCGCGCGCACGCGGCCGCAACTGTGCTCGATGGCGTGCAGCGCGAGCACCAAGGCTTGCAGCGACAACGCGCTGTTGAGCACGACGGCTGCGTTGACGAAGCGTGCATGCGTCTGGCCACCGGTAGCAGGATTCACCATGAGTGCACTGCGCGCGACGAACTTGAGGTGCGGATGTTGCTGCACCGCAACCACCGCGCGCTGCACCTGGACTTCGGCGAGCGCGCCCGAGCTGCCGACCCCAACCACGATCACGACGACGTCCGTGCCAGCTGTGCTTGCGCCTGCGCGGCGGCGTCGACGCGCTCGTTGTCGACGTGCCCGGAGTGACCCTTCACCCACTTCCATGTCACCTGGTGCGGGGCCACAGCGGCGATGAGTTCGTGCCACAACGCGAGATTTTCTACCGGTTGCTTCTTGGAGTTTTTCCAGCCGTTTTTTTGCCACCCAAAGCGCCACTCGGTGATGCCCTTGATGACGTACGTGCTGTCAGTGACGACGGTGACGGTGCACGCACGTGTGAGTGCCTTGAGTCCTTCAATGGCCGCGCGCAACTCCATTTGGTTGTTGGTGGTGGCGGCCGCGTGACCCGCGAGCATTTTTTCATGGACCGGTTCACCGCGCGCGTCACCGCGCATGCGCAACAGCGCCGCCCAGCCGCCGGGACCGGGGTTGCCTAAGCAACTGCCGTCGCAAAACACCTCAATGGGTGTGACCGATGCTCCCATCAGCGCAGGTACTCCAAAAACAACAGCGCCATTGACATGTAAATGACGATGCCGACGC
>JAYTVG010000024.1:0-9019 GCA_043744135.1 Deltaproteobacteria bacterium
CGCGCTCGCTACGGCTTGACGCTGAGCAGCGGCGGCAGCGCGACTTTTGCCGTGCTCGACGGGGCTGCGTCAGTCGCAGCGCCGAAGCTGTGTTCTTGCGCGGGAAACGCGCCGCTGCGCACGTCGCTCACGTAGGCGCTGATGGCCTCGCCCACTACGCCCGCGCCATCGAGGTAGTGCTTGACGAACTTAGGTTTGAAGCGCGCATCGAGCCCCAGCAGATCCGTCAGCACCAACACTTGGCCTGACGTGTGTGGCCCCGCGCCGATGCCGATGGTCGGCACGCTGAGCTCCGCGGTGATCTGCTGTGCCAGCTCGGCGGGCACCCCCTCGATCACGATGGCGTAGGCGCCAGCGCGCGCGATGGCGTGCGCATCGTCGAGCACACGTTGGCGCGATTGCGGATCTTTGCCCTGCACCACAAAGCCACCCATGGCGTGCACGCTTTGCGGCAGTAAACCGACGTGTCCCATGACGGGGATGCCGGCCTCGGTCATGCGCGACACCGTGGCAGCGATGCTCTCGCCCCCCTCAAGCTTGACGCTTGATGCACCCGCCCGCATCAACACGGCCGCGTTGGTCATGGCGTCGTGGGCGCTTGCTTGGTAGCTCATAAACGGCAGGTCGCCGATGACGTGTGCGCGCGTCACCCCCCGCGCCACCGCCGCCACGTGGTACGCCATCTGCTCGACGGTGACCGACAGCGTGTTGGCCTCGCCCTTAAAAACCATGCCGAGCGAATCGCCCACCAGCACCACGTCGACGCCTGCCGCGTCAAGCAAGCGCGCGAACATGACGTCGTAAGCCGTCACCATGGTGATGCGCTGCCCCGCGCTTTTCATGCGTTGAATTGTGCGCAGGGTGACGGGGGCAGGCGCTGCAGAGCTGGATTGGGTTGGGGCTGTGTGTGACGACATAAAAAACTCCAGGGCGTCGCACACCGGGCCCCTGGCCGGGCGCTGCCCGCTTGGGGAGGTGCCCGCCGGAGAATTCCGGTCGGGCCCCGCTGACCTCGGTCACGACACCCGCCACGTGCGAGCTAGACGCACCCGTACGGGTGGCGAATCGCCCACGCGACAGCGCGCGCACGCGGACTATCATGCGCTACTGTAGTCACCGCAGCCCGTTTTGGTGAAGCACCTGCGGACCGCGAGCGTCAACGTCGGTTGGCTTTATTGGGTTGGCGATACTTGGGTCGTGTCATTTGGAGGTTGCATGCATCGCTTGCTGCGTCAGTTGACCCTTGGGTTCGTGATGGTCACCCTGAGTGCGCAAGCGCGCGCGGATGCGTCTGTGGCGCTCGGGAGCTCCGGTGCCACCGAGCGCTTGGGCCTGACACACGACGCCCCTAAAAACGGCTCCGCGGCCTCGTTTGGCGCGCCGGTGACGGATGACCGGCGGCTGTTTGTGTTGCGTTGGCGTCTGCCATGGGCGCTGATGGCGGGCGACAACGGCGTCGGTGCGGCTCCGTTTGCGGGTGGCTTTTCGCCGCTCGCTGGCATCGGCGGGACGTCGCTTGCAGCCGAACCCATGCGCGGCGCGTCATCGCTCATCCCCACCTTCGGCATCGGCGAGCCTCATAAAGTTGCGCGCGCGCAAGTCGGCGCGTTGTCGGCGAGCGTCGGGCACGGCTCGCTTGTCGATCGCTACAGCAACAGTCCCGAGGGCTTGTCGCGCACGATCGGTGTGCTCGGCGAAGTGAACCTCGCCGGCCTCGGCGCGCTCGCACTGGTCGGCGACGTTTTTTCGCCGCAAACGTTTGCTGCCGGCCGCGTGTACGGCCGCCCGCTGATGTGGTTTTTGGCGCCCGACGCGACGTTTCAGCCCAACGAACTCGACTTGGATCCACGCACCGAGCTCGCCGGCATTTGGGTCACTGGCGTCAGCGGCGTCATTGATGCGCAAGCGCCGTCGACGCGCGGCGCGCACTCGACGTGGGCGGTGGGCTGGGACAACGAGGCAGCTTTGCTTGACACTCAGCTGTTCAAAATCATCCCGTATTTAGACCTAAACGCGCTCGGGGGGCAGCGCGGCACGCCGGGTTTGGGGGCGCATCCCGGGGCGTCGTTGATGGTCGACGTGCTGGGCTTTCGCGGCGACATCAGCCCCGAGCTCAACTTCGGCACCAACGGCTACACGCCGCGCTATTTCGATCGCCTGTACACCATCGAGCGCGAGCACGTGTTTGGCAGCAAGCGCATCGCCAAAGTCGACGTCGACCGCCCCGCGTCGTGGGGCTGGCAGGTGCGCTCGCAAGGCAGCTGGATGGAGTGGTTGACGTTGTTTTCAGAGGCCGGCGACCAAACGCCGTTTGACGCCGCGCGCGGGCACAGCAACGCGCACATCACCACCGGCGCGTCGGCGTGGCTGTTGTTTTTTGGCGGCAGCCTGGTGGCGTCGCAGACCGGCATCACCGACTACCTCGACCCGCACGTGGGCGGCCGCGGCTTCATCATCACCGCGGAGGGCCGCGTGGCGCTGTTGTTTAACGTCGTGCACGTGGTGGGGCGCACCTGGCGCGCGCATCTTCCCGCGGGCGACAGCAAAGACGACTACGTCGTCAACCAGGGCGCGACGTTGGGGATGGAATTGAATTTTGATTTCTTGTAGGCGGTTCGCCGCTTTGTGGCCTCGACCCCGTTGAACGTTCGCCCGAGCCCTGTGACCGCCAACGTTGCGACGTCAGCCCCGCTGCCATCGCTTGTGACGTCTAACGAGCACCGTGGAAATTAAAACCAGCGCAACGGTTGATTGCGCCGGCCTTGGCGCTTAAGAAACGCGATGCTTAGTTTTGCGGCGATCGCAGTCAGTACGCTGATGCTCGCGTCAACCTCGATGAAACCTGGGGCACAGCCGACCGAGCTGCCGTACGCGCTGCAGGAAGCTGTGCTGGACAACGGCCTTCGCGTCGTCGTCGTGCAACGGCCCGGTACCGGCATGTTTGCGCTGTATGAGGTGGTCGGCACCGGCTCGCGCGATGAGGTCGAGCCGGGAAAAACCGGATTCGCGCACCTTTTTGAGCACATCATGCTTAAGGGCACGCAAGCGGTGCCCGCCGACAAACGCACGGCCATCCTTAGTTCCCTCGGCGTCGACGAAAGCGGCTACACCACCGACGACTTCACGACCTACCATTTGCACGGGCCTTCGGAGGCGTTCGCTGCCGTCGTCGAGCTGGAGGCCGACCGCTTCATGCACCTGCAGTACTCGCAGGAGATGTTGAAGCTCGAAAGCCGCGCGCTGTTGGGCGAGTACGACAAACGCCACTCAAACCCAGACCGACAAGCCGACGACGTGCTGCGCCAACTCGCGTTTGACAAACACCCCTACAAAAACACCACGATGGGGTTGCGGGCAGACATCGAAAACATGCCCAACGGCTACGCGTACTCGCGCAGCTTTTTTGAGCGCTATTACGTGCCCGATAACGTCATCGTGTATGTCGTTGGCGATGTCGTCGCCGCTGACGCCATCGCGGCGGTGAAGGCCAAGTTCGGCGCCTGGCGCGGCACCCGCCATCAAGCCGCCGTGGTATCAGACGCGCCGCTCACGCAGCAGCGCCGCACGACGGTGGCGTGGGACAAGCCAACGCAGACACGGCTGCACGTCGCGTGGCGGGTGCCGTCGGCGGTGCGCGATCCGCATGCGGGCGCGCTCGCGCTGTTGCTTCAGGGCTACGCGTTTTCCGACACCAGCGAGCTCGCGAAGGTGTTGGTGCTCAAAGAACAGCACGCGCAGACGCTGAGCGCGAACTACCAGCCGCACCGCGACGCCGCGTTGTTTGCCGTGGTGGTGCGCGTTAACGATGGCCACGACGTCGAGCTGGTGTTGGCGCGCGTGCAAACGGCGCTCGACGCCATCGCGGCGGGCGCAGTGGACGCGCAGCGCTTCGAGGCTGTGCGCGCAAACCTGCGCTACGGTGTGTTGATGCAGTTGACCTCGTCCGATCGGATCGCAGCGACGCTCGCCTACCAAGGTGGGCCCGCGATGGATCCGCACGCGCTAAACGACATGCTCGACAGCGTCGCTGTGCAAACGCCTGCCGACCTCGTGCAGTTCGTCAAGGCGAATTTCAGCGCTCACCAACGTGCAGTCGTCGTGTTGTCGTCGAGCGCGCGCGTTGGCGGTGCGAAATGAGCGGGCGTGTCAAGAGCGCGTCGTGTGTGTTGGTGCTGGCGATGTCTGGCTGCGTGACAACGCAAACCGTCGACCTTTCCCGCTCGCCGGACCCGCGCGACGACCTGCCGCTGACTCACGCCGAGCAGCGTTCAGTGCAAGCGGCACAAAAAAACCAGCCGACGTTCGCCACGTTTGCGACCGTCATCGACACCAAGTTCGCGGATCCGATCGTTAACATTCGCGTGTTGTGGCGCGCCGGCAGCAGCGATGACGCCGTTGGCAAAGAAGGGCTCGCGGCGTTGACCGCGGCGCTGATGCGTTCGGCCACGCAACAACTCAGCACCAGCGAACTGTCCGATGCACTGTTCCCGTGGGCGGCGGAATTAACCGTCAACGTCGACAAAGACACCATCGCGTTCGTCGGTCGCGTCCACAAAGATCACGTCGCGGCGTTCACATCGATCCTGCTTGACGTGTTGTTGCACCCACGGATGGATGCCGGCGACTTCGCGCGCCTAAAGCACGACGCCACCGCCTACCTTGAGACCACCTTGCGCAGCGCAAACGAGGAGGCACTGCAGCGCGAAACCCTCGAAGCGTTGATCTACGACCGTGACGTCGCACTTCAGCGCGTGCCCCGCACCGCGACGCCGCACGGGTACCGTCATACACCGACCGGCACGGTGCGAGGCCTTGCGTCGATCACGGTGCAAGACGCCATCGCGTTTCGCGCCGCCACTCTGACACGCGATCGCGTGATGCTCGGTGTGTCGGGAGGCGCCGATGCGCTGGTGGTGCAGCGCTTGGTGGACGGCTTGATGAGCTTGCCCCCCACGTCGCCCCGCGCTGATGTGGTGGCGCCGCCCGCGCCCAGCCGCAACGTCGCGCTCCTGGTGCAAAAGCCTGCGGCCAGCACCGCCATTTCGGTGGGCTTCGCGTTGCCGGAGCTGTCGCGCGCGCACCCTGACTACGCCGCGATGCTGGTGGCGCAGACGTGGTTTGGCGAGCACCGAAACCTCATCGTGCAGCTGTTGGCGTCGATGCGCGAAACCGGTGGTTTTAACGACGGCGACGACACCGACGTCGAGCACGTCACGCAAGCGCCCGGCACCACGGCTGAGGAGCTGAGCATCACGCGCCGCACGGAGTATTTCAGCATGCGGATCCGCCCTGTGCAAAATCAACATCGGCTGTTCGCGCTGCGCCAGATCCTTTGGCAACTCGACAGCTTCGTGAAAAGCGGCATCCCTGACGACGACAGCTTCGCGCGCGCGCAAAAATTACTTTGTTCACCTCCCAAGGTCGGTGAATTCGCGCTGCGGTACTCCCGCGCACAACAGCAAGAGCCGATGCGGCGCTTGGGCGACCAGATGGACGCGGTGCTCACCGGCGAGCCGTTTGACGCCGACGGGTTGCGCGCCCGCATCCGCAAACTCACGCGCGCCGACGTGAATGCGGCCGTCTCGCGCCACCTGCACGCAGACCGATTGTCGATCGTCGTCGTCACGCCCGACGCGCAAGCCCTCAAGACGCAGATCCTCGATCGCGTCTCGGCATCGATGCATGACATGGCTGCGCCGTTTCAGCACACGAACGGCGAGGATGCGCGCATCGACACATTCGACGTGGCGCTGGCCGCCGACGACATCGTCATCGTCCCCCCTGACGCGTTGTTCGCACAGTGATGACTCAATGCCTGACAGCCGCGCGCGACGCGGAGCATGTTGTGGGGCCGTGACGTGGACAACCTCATGCGCGCCATTTTTGCCGTCGTGTTCGCGGTCGTCGGGCTGCCTGTGGTGGCGGCATTCGAGCGCTTCGGTGCGCGCCGCGACAGCAACATCAGCGTGGGCCCGCGTGGCGGCCGCACCGCTCTTGCGACCGCGCTGAAGTTGCTGCAAAAGCGCGCGCCGCGCGTCGTGGGCACCGACCGCCTGCTCAGCAGCATGGCGCCGGTGCTGGCGCTCATCCCGACGGTCGGGGCGCTCAGCGTGTTGCCGCTGTCACCCACCGACGCCACCGGCGCGACGCTGCCGCTGTTGTTGGCGCTGCCGGCGCTGGCGACAGGTGCGGTAGCGCTTGCGGGCTTCGGCGCAGCGTCGCCGTTGGCGCTGCTGTCGGCGCTGCGGTTGGTGACCCTGCGGATGGCGACGTTTTGTGTGGTGGCGCTGTGTGCCTTGGCGCCGGCGCGGCAGGCTCTAAGCGCCGTGTTGCTCGACATCACCAACCACCAGTCAACGACGCTAGCGGGGTTGCCGCAGTGGGGTGCCGTCACCGTGCCCACGTCGTTTTTGGCGGCAGTGATCGCCCTCGCCGTGTTGTCGCAACACTCGCAGCGTTTGCGCACAGCAGCATCGCTTCAGCAGCCGTGGTTTGGCGACGTCACCGGCCCTGTGCTGCTCGGTCACCGCGTGTTTGAAAGCATCGATGTGCTGGTGGGCGCCGCGGTGGTGAGCGCGTTGTTTTTGGGGGCCTGGCACATCCCGGGTGTGCACGCGATCTCAGCGCCGCTCGGTGCGCTCGCCCTGTCGGCGAAGACCATCGCGGTGTTGTGGTCGGTGGTGTTCGTAAAAAACCGCCTACCCACGATGTCGCACGCGGCCGCGCTGCGGTTTTTGTGGTTGGTGCTCGCGCCTATCGCCGCGGGCGGTGTTGTCGTCGTTGAAGTGCTGCACGCCTACGCTTTGGGATAGCGCGCGACGTCACCGCGAAAGCCACGCAACACGATGTGGTCGTCATGCTCCTGCACGATGGGCACGATGTTCATCGGCACCTTGCCGAGTCCCCCCGGGATGTCGATGACGAGGGTGGGAATGGACAAACCCGACAGATGTCCGCGCAGGCTGTCGTGCAGTGCGCGCGCGCGGTCGAGCGGCACGCGAAACGGCTCGGTGCCTGGTGCGAGATCGCATTGGTGCAAATAGTAGGGGCGCACGCGCGCGCGGGTCAGGGCGCGAAACAGCGCGACCAGGGTGGCGTGCGTGTCGTTGACGCCGCGCAACAACACCGTCTGGTTCATGATTGGCACGCCGGCGTCCACCAACATCGCTGCAGCGTCGAGCCCGACGCGCGACAACTCCTGCGGGTGATTGAAGTGCGACAACACGTACGTCGCTGCGCCGCCCGGGATCGTGCGCACGACGTCGACGAGCGCGGGCGTGATGCGCTGGGGGACAAACGCCAACACGCGCGTGGCTAAGCGAATCACGTCCAAGTGCGCGATCGCGCGCAGCCGATCGAGCAGTGCTGCGAGCTTGTCGTCGGACCACAGCATCACATCGCCACCCGACACGATGACCTCGTGGATCTCGGGGTGCGCTGCGATGTATGCGATCGCCTGCGCCAACTCATCTTGCGTCGGTGTCGGGCCCTGACCCACGAAGCGTTTGCGGGTGCAAAAGCGGCAGTACGCCGCGCAACGATCGGTGGCGAGCAACAACACGCGGTCGGGGTAGCGGTGCACCAAATGCGGCACCACCTCGAGCTCCTCTTCGCCCAGCGGGTCACGCAGATCCCACGCCGTGGTCGCGAACTCACTCGAGCGCGGCACCACCTGCAAGCGCAAGGCATCGTCGGGCGCGTCGGTCATCAAACTTAAAAAGTGTGGCGTGATGCCAAGCGGGAGCCCGCCTGCGCCTTGTAATGCATCGAGGCCGGCGCGCTCGTCGTCGCTGAGCTTGAGCACGCGTTGCAGGTCCTCCCGCGTGCGCACACTGCGGCGCAACTGATCGCGCCAAACGTCGTCGGCAGAGCGGTTCGCTTGCGACTCGAAGACCTTGAGCACCACGATGTCGTTGGCGCCGGCCGCTACTTCTTCACAGCAGGCTTGCCCACGGCCACCGGCTTTGGCGGCGGCGCCTTTGGCGGCACGGGCGCTGCTTTAGGCAAGCTCGCGGCCTTCTTGCGCATCGCGTCGGGGTCGATGCCTTTTTCGCGCAGCGCTTCGTCGAGCACTGACGCAGTAGCCTGCGCAAGCGCGCGCGCGCGAATGCCGAAGGGTTTTTCACCTTTGGGATCGAGCTCTACCGCGCGTTTGAGATCCTCGAGCGCTTTGATGATCTCGCCGCTTTGTAGCAAGATCTCCGCGCGGTTGACGTGGGCAGCGAGGTTTTTGTCGTCGAGCTCGATGGCGATCGAGTACTCCTCTTGCGCCTCTTCGTGCATGCCTTTGCGGCCGTAGATGGAGCCAAGCAAGGAGTGGAAGTAGCCGTCGTAGGGGTTTGAGATCACCAACCCCTCAACGATGGTCTGCGCTTGGTCGTATTTGCCCTGCTCAAACAGGTTGTACGCGACCTCCGCGAACGAATACGCGTCTTGCATCGTGAGGCCGGTGAGCTCGGCCCAGGTGATTTGCCCCAACACAAACTTGGTTAGGTTTTCCTGCGTGAAGGTGTTTTGCAGCTCGCCCGACTTCAGCATGTCGACGAGCTCGTCTTGCGAATAAGTCTTGGGGTCGCGCAGTGGGTCGAAGGTTTTCTTTTTTGCACCCCCGGCCGCACCCCGCGCTTCCAAAGCCTTCAGCGCTTGGGCCGCTTTGGCCGATTCCTTCGTCAGTTTTTGATCAGGGGGTGGGATTTTCGACGCCATAAAACCTCAGCGGGGTCGTAACACGGCTTCAAATGTCGAGGGAAGCGGCTGTGTGGTTTGCGCACGGCGCCAAAACGAAAGGCGCCCGTGGGCGCCTTTCGGTCTGCAACTGACGCGAACGTTAGGCCTTGATGTGGCGGATGGCGCCCATCGCCTGCTCGTGCATGGTGTTGAGCACGTTTGAGAGCGCTTGCTGCATCTGCGAGAGCTTTTGAATCTCGTTTTTGAGCAACTCAAACTTGATGTTGCGGCTGTCGCTATTGCCGTCTTGCGCTGCGGAGTTCGCACCGTTTGCGCCGCCTGCAACTGCACC
>JAYTVG010000025.1:0-9017 GCA_043744135.1 Deltaproteobacteria bacterium
GCGCACGACGACGACGCGTCCGTCGACGACGCCGAAGCCGCCGCCGCGCGCGCCTACGCGCTCGCCGTGCGCGTCGGTGATGGTCGCGCACAACACGTCGCGCTCGGCTGGCGCGGCTGCGCGCGGCTGCTGCGCGGCAATCTCGTCGACGCCCGCGAGGACTTGCGCACGGTGGTCGACAGTGCGCATGAGACGCAGACTTTTTTTTGCGGCGCGTTGGCTGCCGTGCACGCGCTGTTGGCGGACCACGACAACGCCGCGCGCGCCTTAGCTGCTGCACGCCGACACGTGGTCGCTGGAGCGCCCGCCGACGCGGCGCTGGTGTTGTTTGAGGGTGTGGTGGCGTTTTCGGCCCTCGATGCGCGCGAGCAGCTTAAGCGCGCGCTCAACGCCGGAGACGTCGCCACCGAGCGCAGCCGCTACGCCACGCGGGTGGCGCGGTTTGCGCTCGCGCGGTGAGCGAGACCTTGGTGGCGAACGTCGGCCCCGTTACTACCGCGCCTCAACAGGTCCCCGACGTCGTGACGCTCGGGCAGGTTAGCGCGCACCGTCGACGCTGCTAGGCGCGCGGTGGCAGCGCAGTGCGCTTCGCTTGCGAGGTGTGAAACCAGCGCAAAAATCGCCGCTCGTGCGTGTCGAGCAGGCGCGCGTCGATCAAGCGCTTGTCGAGTGGCGAAAACGTCAGCGGTTGCACGCGCATCATGTTTTTGATGGTGCTGCGATCGATACCGTCGCGCACGTCGTCGTCGGGCACAAGGGTGCACAAGTTCTCGACGCGCACGCCGCCCCAGCCCGGCAAGTACACGCCAGGTTCGATCGAAAACACTTGTCCAAGCTCAAGCGGTACGCGCGAACCGATCGAGATGCGCGGCGGCGCTTCATGCACGTTGACGCCGACGCCGTGGCCGGTGCCGTGGCCGTAGTCCAAGCTGTGTTGCCACAGCGGTCGCCGCACGATGGCGTCGAGCTGCTCGCCGACAGCACCCACGGGCAGCACTGCGCTCATGCCCGCGATGGCCGCCTTGAGCACCAGCGTGAACAGGCGTCGGGTGCGCGCGTCCGCTTTACGTTTGGCGTGGCCGAGCAAAAACGTCCGCGTCAGATCGGTCGCGTAGCCCCCCGCGTAGTACGCGCCAGTATCGAGCAGAAACAATTCGCCCACCTTGAGCGCGCGCGTGGCGTCGGGCGTGGAGTGGTGGATGACCGCGCCGTTTTTGCTGGCGGCGGAGATCACCTTAAACGACAGCCCGGTGGCGCCGCTGTCGACAAAGGCGTCGTGCGTGTAGTGGGCGACGTCTGCTTCGGTGATGCGCGCGCCGCGCTCGACCGCCGCGCACGCCCACTTCTGCACCGCCGACACCACGCCATCGGCACGCGCGAACGCGTCGATCATATGCGCGAGCTCCGCCGGCGTCTTGACGGTGCGTGCATGAGCGAATGCGCTGGCGACGTCAACCACCTCGACGCCAGCGTCTTTGAGCGCTGTGACGGTGGCTGCAGGTGCAGCACGCACGTCGACACCGATGCGCAATGCACGTGCGTGGCGCGTCGCCAACGCTTGGATCGCGCAGCCCACGTCACCACGCACAAACACCACCTCGCGCTCGGCGCCGTCGACGTGCGTGTCACACGCCAACAACACGTCGTTGCGCGTGACGAGGCCGGCGGCCCGAAATGTCGCTTGGTAGGGGAACTGTGCGCCACGCAAGTTCGTGATCCACGCGAGTTCGTCCAGGGCGACCACCAACTGCCCGTCGAGCTTGTGGGTGTCCAGGGATGTGGTGCCGATTGCTAGGCGCGCGGCAACAGTTCGGCCGCTGAGCGCTGCGTCGATGGGCCAGATGTCGCGCGTCGTGGTGGTTTGCGCCATCGTGCGCGGCTCGAGGCTATCGCGCAACGTCTGCACCAGGCTCGGCGCCGTGGCGATGAGCGTGATGCCTTCACGCGCAGCGACGTCAGCGAGCGCTTGCCAGAGCTGTTGTGACACCCGCTCAGTCTCAACACCCAGCGTGCGCACGCCGTGCTTTTTGAGCGCGGGCAACAGCGCCAACCAGGTTTGTTCGATCGAGTTGCCGAGTGTCGAGGTGACGACGTGCGTATGCGGCGCCTCGTTTGCCGCTTGCAGCGTATAGCGCCCGTCGACGATCAAGGTGGCCCGGTCGCGTGTGATAAGCGCATCGCCCATCGATCCTGAAAAACCCGTCAGCCACTCGCGCGTGCTGTCGGTCGACGACACGTATTCGTTGAGGTACGCGTCGGTGGAGCGCACCAACAACGCATCGATTCCGAGCGTTGCCATGCGTTCACGCAGCGCCGCCAACCGCAGCAGCGACGGTGGCTCGCTGGCTGACGGCCGATGCGTTTGAAACGAGCGAGCTTCGCGCACCGCAGCCAAGTCCTGAGCCATGTGTCGGGTGATAGCAAGCCTGCGACTGCGCGCGAAGCTCGACGCCGGTAGCGGATCGCCCGCAACATCTGCACACATTTGACGACAATCGACGGATGACGATTCGCGCCCGCCTTGTCGATGTCAAAGCCGCGCTCGCCGGCCTGTTGCGCGACGATGCGCTGGCGGCAGCAGCAGGCAACGCGCTGGTGTCGCGCACCGAGCAAGAAAAGGCACCCGCCCACGTCAGCGCTGCGGCCGACGCGGTGCGCACCGCTGGCGGCCCGGGCGTGCGTGTCAGCGTCGAGGCGTTGTCGGCGGCGTTGGTGGCGCAAGCGGACGCATTCATCGCCAACGTCAACCAACCGGCCGGCAGTGGCGCGGGATTTTTGTCCAAGCGCGAGGTCGAGGGCATCATCGCGCAAAACGCCGCGCTCGGTGGCCGCGTGCAGCGCGCGTATGAGA
Organism: Deltaproteobacteria bacterium; assembly: GCA_043744135.1. GTDB lineage: Bacteria > Myxococcota > UBA727 > UBA727 > VGSZ01 > JAYTVG01. The sequence continues at coordinate 2,852 of JAYTVG010000025.1, forward strand.
TTGCACTGCGCGGCAGCGTCGACGTGGATGCGATCGCGCGCGCGCGCGTGCCGACCGCCCCCGACGAGTTGTTCATGATGTTTAGCGCAGAGGCAGAGGCGGAGAATTTCCGCGACCCCCAACAGCGCACGGTCCGCTGGTTGGTGGTGACCGGCGAAACCGCGGCCACCAAGAGCTACGTGATCGGCTTTAACGATCTGTGGGCTGAGCGCTTCGACATCAACAAAGCGGACGGCGCCATCACCGTCACCGGCGAGCACTAGCGGCGCAGCCCGCATGCACATTCAGTCGCCTGGCGCGTGACAAACCGCCGCCATCGATCGGTCATCGTATGACTCTTTATGACAAGCGCGATGCGGGGCCGTCTTTTAAAAACGATGCATGACCAAAGCCCACTGCTTCACAGCCACACTCGTCTCGATACTCGTCAACGGCTGCGCCCAGCCAAATGCCGTACGCCACGGGGACGTCGCCGCGCCGCGCCGCGTTAACGTCGTCGACGCCGCTGACGTTGTGCAACTCGCCGCAGCGAGCGGGTGCACCACGGAGGTGCGCGCCGAGCGCATCTTCGCCACGCACGACGGCGTCGACCTCCAAGTGCAGGGATCGTTGCAGCGCAACACGGGCGTGGGCTGCGCGGTGCAGGCTTCCTCTGCGCTAGAGCTGCCAGCCGAGCTCATGGCCGTTGATTTGGACGGGACCGCGTACTTTTTGCGAGACGAAAGCGCCGCGTTTGCGATCGACAGCGTGGGAAACACCATCACCGAAGGCCCGTTTGGCACGTCGCGCTGGCAGCTACCGTTTAGCGTGAGCCAAGACGGCAGCACCGTGGCGTTTGCGCCGGCGTGCGGTCCCCAGGGCGTCTACCGCCGCCAAGCTGGCGCGTGGCAACACGATGACGCCGCATCGGCAGCATGGTTTGGTGTTGGGTCACCGCTCGCGAGCGTCGCCGCTGATGGCGCGTTGGTGTTTGTGACCGGCGCGGATGGGCAAGATGCACGCACCGCGGACTCCGCCCTGCAGCACGTCACGGCCGAGGGCGTGGCGGCATTTGCCGGCGACCACGTGACGTTTGACGGGGCCGAGTTTGCAATCGGACGCGTGCGGCCATGTGGCCCGTATGTGTGCGGCATCAGCGCGGGCGGCGTGGTCGCGTTCAGCGTCGACGGCGAGATCGCGTATCGCGCGCCACAAGCGAGCTTCGACAACGACCGCGTGATCGACGTCAGCGGCAACGACGACGGCATGTACCTGTTGCTCGACGGCAGCGAGCCGCGCAACGGCAAGACGCTGATGACGTACTTCCCCTGGTGAGCGCGGATGAGGGCAGCGGCGACGTCGTCATGCACGTCGGGTTCGGCGCCACCAGCGTGCGCGGCCGAGCGCGACCAGCGCCAGCGCTGCGGGCAGGCCCGTTCCCGCTTGAGCGCAGCCGCCGACGTCAAGGTTTGTGACAGGGGCGGACGTGTTGCCCGCGTGGTCCAGTGCCGTCACGCTGATGGACTCGGCCGTGTCCGCGAACAAATCGAAAAACACCGTGCTGCCAGCGCCGCGGACGCGCCCACCGACCACGCGGTCCTCGCCATTGACGACGGCGCGCACCTGATAGGCGGCGACACCGACGTCATCTGTCGCTGCCGGCATATGCACCGTGTAGACGTGTTCGTCGGGTGCAAAGGGTCCGCACATGGCTCTGCCTTTTTGGATGTTGGCGTCGACGTCGAGCACGTCGTCGTCGATGGTTGGTTCAGCGTCATCCGCACCGCTGGCCACCGCCAACGTGACGCTGCGCGCGTTGATGCCGTTGCCGTTGGTGTCGACCGCTTCGCTGGCGGTCACCACGATGGTGCCCTCGGCGGTGAGGGCTTGCGGCTCGAAGCGTTCGATGTTGGCCATCTGGGCGGGCTGCAGCTGTTCGGGCGTGCCGTCGCCGCGGTCGACCTGCAACAGCACGCCGGTGTTGGCGGACTCGCGAAAGATCACCAAATTAGTGGGGGCCGCGCCCTCGAGGACGTCGACGCTCATGGGCGCATTTTCGTCAAAGACCACGACCGCAGTCAGCGCAGCGACGTCGCACTGGCCAGCCATCATCATCGCAACGAGCAACATACACACCTCGCACAACAGACAAAAAACACGTGGAGTCGCCGTTTCATCGGGCGCCTGGCTTCGTTTGTACAAGACCCGTGCCAGCGCTGATAGTGCGGTGTGCGCGCCGGCAGTGGCCGCGTCGTGCCAGCGTTGTCGCAGTGCGGTCCCGCGGCAGCGCTTGTCCGCGACGACGCCTTTACGCTATCAGCCTGCATGGCCGGCGACACCTCACACATTTTGCAGAGCCTTGGCATCAACGTCATCATCACGGCTGCAAAGTTCGTCGGTGCCGCCATCACCGGGTCCGGTTCGATGATGGCCGAGGCGATCCACTCAAGCGCCGACTGCGCCAACCAAATCTTGCTGTTGCGCGGCGTCAAGGAAGCGCAAAAGCCCGCCGACGCGCAACACCCGCTCGGCTACGGCCGCACCGTGTATTTTTGGAGCTTCATGGTGGCGCTGTTGTTGTTTAGCGGGGGCGGCGTGTTTTCGATCTACGAGGGCATCCACAAGTTTAACTCCGTGGCGCACGAGCTCGAGCATGCGGGCTGGGCCATCGGCATCTTGCTGTTTGCGCTGGTGCTTGAGGGAGGTGCGACCATCGGCAACATCCGCGAGCTCAACAAACGCAGCAAGGGCATGCCGTTCATCAAGTTTCTCAGCGCGACCAAAGACTCAGATTTGGTGGTGGTGTTCGGCGAGAACTCAGCCGCGGTGCTCGGTTTGATCATCGCGCTGCTCGGCGTCGGCATCACGAAGCTGACGGGGGACGCACGCTTTGACGCGCTCGGCTCGTTGCTGGTGGGTGTGGTGCTGGTGTGTGTCGCGGTGTTTTTGGCGACCGAGGTGAAGTCCTTGCTCGTGGGCGAAAGCGCCGATCCCGAGATCGAAGAGGCTGCCAAACACGTGGCCGATCGAAACCCCGACATCCGCGACGTGCTTCAGTGCATCACCATCCAACAAGGGCCGGGGGAGGTGTTGGTGGCGATCAAGATCGGCTGCGAGCCCAACTTGACGGCGCAAGCGTTGTCGCGCGCCATCAACGACTTCGAGCGCGATCTGCGTGCACTACGGCCCGAGGCCAAGTTCATCTTCGTCGAACCCGACCTGCATTTTGACGAAGACCCAGCGCATATCAAACCGCTCGGCGTACCCGCTCGCACGACGCCACCGTAACGCCGGCAGCGCGCATCACGATCGCGTGTAGCGGGCGACGGGCTTCACGACGAAGCGCGCATCTCCGCGTGACAGCGCGCCTTGCTCGCCCCACATGCGATCGCGCAGCGCTTGCCTGCGTGCGTCGGTGTCGTTGAGGTTTCCCATCAGTCGCTCGCCGCTGTACGCCCCCATCAACGCCAGGGCGCACGCGATACCGCCGCCGACGAGCAGCTTGGTCAAGCTCAACTGCATCCACGCGTTCGGCAAAAACACCGACATCAACATCACCAACAATACCGACACAAACGCGCCGATGGCAGGCTCAAGCAAACGCACACCCGGCGAGATGAGGCCAACCACAATGCCACCGAGATAGAAGCTGCCGAGGTGCATGAGCATATCTAGGCGGTATTGCACCATCACTGACGCCAGCCGCCCAACCAAGATGGCGGGTGCGATCACAAGTGCGATGCCCAGCTCGACAGCGGTGAAGATGAGCACGCTCGCGACGATCCACGCAGTAGACATAGGGCGCTGGTTCATCCTGTGACGATAGCGCATCGGCGCGTTGCAATCGCGCTGGCGGTTTGGAAGGCGACTCACGTCAGCGCGCGCGCCCGCCATCAGCCCATCAGCCCTTCAACCCATCAGCCCTTCAAAGCCTCAGCGCCGCCGATGATTTCCATGAGCTCCTTGGTGATCGAAGCCTGGCGCGCGCGGTTGTAAAACAGCGTCAACGAATCGACCATCTCCTTGGCGTTTTTGCTGGCGTTCTCCATCGCTGCCATGCGCGCAGCATGCTCGGCCGCTTGGCTTTCCAGCAGCGCACGGTAGATGCGGGTGGCGAGTTGGCGCGGCAGCAGTTGGTCCAAAAGCGCGTCTCTGCCGGGTTCGTATTCGTACTCAGCAAGGGCTTCGCCGGCCTTGAGCTCCATCGGCACGATCGGCAGCACTTGGTCCACCACCACGCGCTGCGTCGCTGCGTTCACGAAGGCGTTGTACACGAGGTACAGCGCGTCGATGTCGCCGCGGGTGTAGGAGTCGGCGATTTCAAGTGCGATCGCTTGCGCCTTTTCATAGGTCAGCGGGTCGAACATCTTGTCGTAGGATTTGCGCAGGGTCACCCGCTCGCGCTTCATGCCCTCGATGGACTTCTTGCCCACCGTGGAGACCTGCACCGCCTTCGCAGTGTCTTTGAGGTCGAAGCGCTCCCGCAGCGCGCGGCGCACCACGTTTGAGTTGAACGCGCCGCACAGCCCGCGGTCCGATGTGATCGCCAAAATCTCGACGGTGCCGCCTTTTTGCGGACGCGCCACCAACAACGCGTGCGGGGCCTCCCCCTGACTTTCGGCCCGACGCGCAATCGCCGAAGCCGTGCGCGCGAGCTTGTCGGCGAACGGCCGCGCCGCCACCACGCGATCGGTCGCACGCCGCAGCTTGGATGCCGAGACCATCTTCATAGCCTTGGTGATCTTCTGTGAGTTTTTGACGCTCTTAATGCGTTTGCGAATATCGCGCAGCGAAGCCATGGCTAGACCTCGACCGCAGCGCCTTGAAACAACCCTTCGAACTCGGCGAGTGCCTTGTCCAAGCGCTCAACGACCGGATCGATCTTTTTGGTGGGGTTGGTGCGGATGTCTTCCAAGATGCCGTTGTGCTTCGACTTCATGAAATCCATCAGCTCTTTGGCATAGCGCGGGATCTCGGTCTTTTTGTACTTTCGGATCCAGCCGGTCTTCTCCGTCGGTTTCATGCGGGTCGCGGCGTAGATGAGCACAATCTGTTGCTCGACAGGCCACGGCTTGTATTGCGCTTGCTTGAGCAGTTCCATCAGCCGCTCACCCTTTGCGAGCTGTTCTTGCGTGGCCCGGTCCAAGTCGGAACCAAACTGCGCGAACGCTGCCAACTCGCGGTATTGCGCGAGGTCCAAGCGCATGGTGCCGGCCAGCTGCTTCATGGCCGAGACCTGCGCTGCACCGCCAACGCGGCTGACGGAAATACCGACGTTCATCGCGGGGCGCTGCCCTTGGAAAAACAAGTCGGTCTCCAAGAAGATCTGCCCATCGGTGATCGAGATGACGTTGGTCGGGATGTACGCTGAAACGTCGCCTGCCTGAGTTTCAATCACGGGCAATGCCGTGAGTGAACCGCCGCCTTTTTTGATGTTGGGATACGCCTTGAGCTCGCTTTCATCGGTCGTGATTTTGCAGGCGCGCTCGAGCAGCCGGCTGTGGAGGTAAAACACGTCGCCCGGATACGCTTCGCGGCCTGGCGGACGGCGCAGCAACAACGACAGCTGACGGTACGCCACGGCCTGTTTGGACAAGTCGTCGTACACGATGAGCGCGTGCTCCCCGTTGTCGCGCCAATACTCGCCGATGGTGCAGCCGGTGTACGCCGCCATGAACTGCAGCGGTGCGGGGTCCGACGCTGTGGCGCTGACGATGACGGTGTATTCCATCGCGCCGTGCTGCGTGAGCTTGTCCATCACCTGCGCCACCGTGGACTGTTTTTGTCCGATGGCGACGTAGATGCATTTCACCCCCAAGCCCTTTTGGTTGATGATGGCGTCGGTGGCGACCGCCGTTTTGCCGGTCTGCCGATCGCCGATGATGAGCTCGCGCTGGCCGCGCCCCACGGGGATCATGGCGTCGATGGCCATCAGGCCGGTCTGCATCGGCTCGTGCACGCCTTTGCGCGCGATGATGCCGGGGGCCTTGGTCTCAATCAGCCGGCGCTCGCTGGTTGCGAGCGGGCCTTTGCCGTCGATGGGTTCGCCCAAGCCATTGAGCACGCGGCCGAGCACAGCGTCGCCGACACCGACGTCGGCGATGCGCGCGGTCCGCTTGACGGTGTCGCCTTCGCGGATGTGTTTGTCGTCGCCCATGATGGCGACGCCGACGCTGTCTTCGTTGAG
>JAYTVG010000026.1:0-2713 GCA_043744135.1 Deltaproteobacteria bacterium
GGAGAACCTGCTTGAAAGCGAGCTGTTTGGTCACGTCAAGGGTGCGTTCACCGGCGCCATCGCGACGCGCCCCGGCCGGTTTCAGTCCGCGCACAACGGCACGTTGTTTTTGGACGAGATCGGCGAAATGCCGCTGCATTTGCAGGTGAAGATTTAGCGCGCGCTGCAAGAGCGGCAAGTCAGCAAAGTCGGCGACGCCAAAGCCGACAACGTCGACATCCGCGTGGTGTGTGCGACGCACAGAAACCTTGAGCAAATGGTCAAAGACGGTACCTTTCGCGAGGACTTGTACTATCGCCTCAACGTCGTGCAGCTGCACTTGCCGCCGCTGCGCGAGCGCGGTGAAGACGTGGTGGTGATCGCCAACTTCTTGCTCAGCAAATACGCCATCGAGTTTCAAAAGAAGGTGCGCGGGTTTTCACCCAAGGCGCTCACGGCTGTTCGCAAATACGCGTGGCCAGGCAACGTGCGCCAACTGGAAAATCGCCTCAAGCGCGCCATCGTGTTGGCGGACGCGCGCGAACTCACGCCCGAGGATCTCGATTTGCAGATCGAAGACCTTGAGGAGATCTTGCCGCTGGTGGATGCGCTGGAACGCTTCCGCACCCGCTACATCGACGAAGCACTCGACAGAAATGGCGGCAACCGCACCAAAACGGCGCGCGAGTTGGGCGTCGACCCGCGCACCATTTTTCGGCACCTGGAGGGCGGCAAAGCGGATGAGGGCCAAAAAAACGATGCGCACTGACACCGGCTGCCCGTTTGCGTGCTTTGCTCGCGACAGTCGCGCACGACCTATGGCAAGTTGATGGGGCACGGTGCGACGCGCATGTCGCGAATCGGTGCGCTCAGCGGCGGGAGAGCATGAGACGCGCGGCAAAAACAACTTTGAATCAGCCGCCGTGGCCGCGATGCCTGAGATTGGCATCGCAGTTGCTCTGTTTGCACCTCATGGGCTGCCTCGATCCGTTTTTGGTGACCACCATCGACAAAGACGAAAACCGCTGGCCGCGTCTCGAAAACGCCACGCCACAACCGACGTTTGCGCCGCAAGAGGTCGCGATCGGGATCGGTGTGGCAGCGGTATCGTTTTCCGCCACCCCCGCCGACGACGACAACGACGATTTGATCGCCCGCTGGCTGCTGGTCGCTGATCGCCGGGGCACGCAAGACGGCGTCGTCGTCGAGATGCGGGAGCAGGAGCTCATCCCGCTGGCCAATCGAGGCCCTGAAGCGCAGCAATACGACTTCACGCCACTGGAGCTCGAACACGACGCGTTGGTGCAGAAGTTCGGCGCCGCCGAGCTCGCGGAACTCACGAACCCCGATGCGGCCAACCCCTTTCAGCTGCTCGAGCTGCGCGTCAGCGACCGCGGCTTTCGAGCGGGCACAAACGACCCCAAAGAAGGCGCGGGTTTTGCGTACTTTTCGTGGACCGTGCACATCACTTGCGTGGTTGAGGGGTGCGCGCAGTGAGCCGCCCGTGCGGATCGGTCCGCCGTAGCGCCGGCGTGCTGTTGGGAAGTTTGCTCGCAAACCTCGTCGCGATTGTGGTGCTCACGGCGTGCACTGATGCGTTGCAGGCGGGCGGCTGTGTGTCCGACACCGGCTGTGCGGCGGCCTCCGTGTGTGCGTTTGGCCGCTGCGAAAACCCCAACATCAACGGCGTCGGCGCCGTCCACCTCAACATCGAGCCGCCTGCCACCACCGGCCTGCCGACCCAAGCCGCGCTCAACGTCGATCTGTCGGCGGGGCGCGCGGATGTCGCGCTCAAACCTGCCGTGACGTTGACCGGGCGCACCGAGGTCGATGGTGTTGGTGTCGGCGCCCAGGTGTTGTTGCTACCGGACACAGGAGTGCTCGGTCGCGCGCTCGTGGTCGTCGGTGACGCCAATGGTGACGGTGCGTTTTCGCTGGTCGCCGTCAAAGACGCGCACTACGCCGTCACCGTGCGCCCGGCGGACGCCACCCTACCGCCGCTGTATGACGACGTCGGCGTCACGGCGACCGCCACGGTCACCGGTGGCGCGCGCGAACTGCCCGCGTATGCGCTGCAGGTCGGCGCGCTGGTGGTGCGCGGCCGCGTCGTCGCTGGTGTGGGCGCACAACGCCAAGGTGTGCCAGGACTCGATGTGCGCATGAGCGACCCCGCGCTCAAGCGGCGGGTGTCGTCGCTGGCCCGCACCGACGCCACGGGCGCTTTTGCCATCAGCGTCTTTGGACCCAACATCGGCCTGGTGGTTGAGGTGCGCGCGTCGGAGGCCAACGCGTACTACCCCGCGGTCGATCTCGCCGCCGGCGACATCACCGCCGACACCGACCTTGGTGACGTCGAGATGGGCGACGTCTTGTCACCGGCCGCCGTCGTCGTTCAGCTGTTGACGTCGACCGGTGCTGCCGCAGCCGGCGCGTCCATCAGCGCGCGCGGTCAAGTTGGCGCCGGCACCTTTAGCGCGCGCACCACCAGCGACGCGCAAGGGCTCGCGCGCTTGCAGTTGCCACCCGGCACGTACGCGTTGGTCGTCGTCGGTGCGGTTGGCGACAGCACCTCAGGCGTAGCACTCGTCGATGCGATGCAACTGCCGGCGGAGCAAGCGCTGACGATTTCGGTGCCGCCCCCGGTGCGTTTCACGTCAACCGTCATCGGACCCGAAGGTGGCGTGGCAGCCGCGTCAGTTTCCGCGGTGCGCATTGGCGCGGTCGACGGCGCCCA